>NZ_AP025758.1:0-4238 GCF_030295215.1 Escherichia sp. KS167_9B | reverse complement strand
TATTGCATCCTTTTTTGGGCTTTGGAGATTCACAATAAATCCTCATGAGCTCAAAATCAAGCAATTTTTGAGCCTGCAAGGTATCGGATCTGAGCTTACAAGGTACAGATCCTGATCACCACTTTCTAGGATTCATGCGGGTTCCGAGAATTTCCCTTCTTAGTTCTTAACTAAGGAGCGTAGGTGCTCAATTATGGCTATCAATTCTCTTCCGCTTCCTCGCCCACTCGCTCACTACGTTCGGTCGCTGGGGCTGCGGCGAGCGGGATCACCTCTCGCATGTTGTCAGAAATGCCGTTGCTGTTCTGTTCGAAAATGCGTTCTGTGGGCCATCCAGAGCACCAGAACGCGATTTTCAGGTGTTGGTAATGTTTTAGTCGTCTTAGCTCTTAAAACGCGCTCAGACGCACGAAACGGGCTTTAGATGCCCGTCAGGGCATGGAAGGCGCGAAAAATGCTTACAGAGGGTTTCAGGAGGTCAGGCGCGCCGATACCCCTAACCAGGGGCTTTCAGGTCGCCAGGAACCGCGCCAGCCCCCTGCAAAGCCCATTAGCACGGAACAGGTAGCCACACGGTTGGTAGGTGGTCGTAGACCGTCGATGTTACAGCGATGGGGGTCTGGGGTTCTCCCCAGACGGTTTCCGGTTGCGCTCAAGGCGCTGCCGGAACCGTGGCGGCTCGGTGGTTCTAGAGATCGGGAAACAAAAACACGCTAGGGGTTTTGAGGTCGGCAAAAGAGCAATGCAGGATAGACAATCATGGTCAAAATGTTAACATTTTATCCATGATTGTCCAAAAACGATGTTTTTGCCTGTGCCTGCCGCAGGCTCTATATTTAGAATTTAGAATAGAAAAGGCCATCTATTCGATGACCTTTATTTTTTACTTCATTGAAAATCGCATTACTATTAATAACAGAAGTAAAATACAAAACAGCTTTAACGTAAAAAGGAGTCTTTCTTTTATACCACCGCTGGGAACAAACCTCTTTTCAATTTTATCAGTGATAAATTGCAATGTACCATAATACATTAAAGCATTAATCAGCTTTAACGTAAGCTCCACACTTAAAACAATAACTATGATTGGTAGCGAGATTAACAGTGGCGGCGGTGTAGAACCGGTACTATTCAATCTAGACCAATGATTATCTACCCATTCTTTTAGCTTATTTAGCTTTATCATATCATTCGAAACTCGGTATCTTTGCATTTTTCTGACGCAGGCGATACTCAGCATACTTTTGCTCTTTCAACATTTCCGCATCAGCCCTGTTTTTACTATCCCATACATCATACTGCATTTTAATTGCCTGTATTTTTAACGACTGCGCCTGCAATGCGTTAGCCAAATCCTGGGATTCTTTCATATCCTTTGAAGACTCAATTCGGTTACTTAAACTCTGAATCTGAGACATTGCACTTGATAGCTGCTTATTTATCTCATTTCCCTGTTCAATGCTAGCGGCCGTTGAAACTATTCTGGCCTTACAAAGGTTATCAGAACTTTCAATGCCTGTAGAACACATATTAAAAGCACCATACTTGCTGAACAGATTTTTCGCCTGACTACTTAATGCACCTTCAGGATTACTGGTAAAATCAGAAATATAACTGTTCCCCTGCTTATAAATGTTTGCCAGCTCTGATTGTAGGTTACTTAGTTCATTTGTGAATGCCGCAATATTCCTTATACCTGTTGCCGTGGCTAACTGGTCTTTATATGCCTGAATCTGACTTTGATAATGCCGCGCTGTTTCAGACCATTGTTTGAGTCGTTCTGTCCATCTTGTGGCTTCAACAGCCCATTCCGGACTGGCATCAATAGCAACCGGAATACCTGCGACAGAACCAAATGAAAATAAGCACAAAAGTACTGAAAAAATTAGTTTTTTGTTCATGCTGAATTCCTCGCACGTGCTTTTTCCAGGGATGCTCGTCTTCTTGCTTCCATTCCCAATGCGCCTATTGAAGCCCGTTTCTGCTCCCCTTTTTCACCTGCCCATTCGGCGGCTGTTCGCGTTCCACGTTTCATCTGGTTTCTCGTTTTCTCTACGGCCATTCCAGCAGCCCCAATCCCTAAAAGAGCCATTCCCTGAAGAGTACCTTCAACACCTGCACCGGCAAGCTGCTGCGCGAAACTCGATGATTTCCAGACAAAGACAGCAATCAGAACTCCAATTACAAATGCCATTGCGCCCATTGTTAAAATATTTGTTGAGTTAGCATCTCTCGATATCTGACTAAGCATATCAGTTTGAAACTCGGTACCAATTTTGACGAGAACTCCAGCAAAAATAACAGTAAATACACTAGAAAATAATATACCAAGCCAGTTATTAAACATTACTCTAGTGAATCCAAACATATAACAACCGATAAATATCGGAGCTACAAGAATAGCTAACTGCATTGTTACATCGGCAAGCATGTAAATAACAGCCGCTACAGACATAATCAGGATACTTCCTCCCCAAACCAACATTGACCCGATTCCACCTTCAACTGACACATATTTGGATTGATCCATAGCATAAACTTTGTCAGCCAAAAGCTGAGTTGTACTCCACATGGTATCTAGCGTTGCCCATACAGGTTTACCAAGGAACCCATCCTTCATAGATTTAATAGCATCCATTGCTGCCGTCAGATAGCCATCAGCATTGCTTACGAATGTTAAAATAATGGCAAATTTTGATAGATCCCAGACGAGATCTTGTAATGGGGTCTGGCGTTTCCCTGCCAATATTTGATAGCCAACCCAGAGGATATAAACGCTAATACCTGCACTTAGAAGAGATAACATATCCTGACCTAATTGACTTTGAAGTGGTTTGGTCATCTCTTCGATTTTACTAACAACTTCGCTATTAAACTTTTCAAAGAAACCAGACATATTATCACCTGTTCAATCCATGTTGCTTATCATATTCAGCTGACTCAGCCTTAAGTATTTCAAGCATAGGGCCATAGGTTCTACCAATAATTCCGGCAACTTTTTTAACATTTTGACAATTAACAGAATCTTCCCCTGACTTTTTACACTCCTTATATTTCTCCGTCGCTTCTTTGGGATGATTAAGCCACCAATCTGATGATTTTGTATCTTCACCACATGCGGAAAGAATGAAAATAGACATTAAGAGCGTACAAATTTTTTTCATCTTTGATTCCTCGTATGGACATTACAATTGCTGATACAATCAGCAATTGTAATTCTAGTCAAGAGCAAAAATACCTATTGAACTATATTATTTGCAATCAGTTTCGAATCCAAAACGAATCTCTTTTATGTTCAAAAGCAATCTTAATAAGATCATTGGCTTTAAAGATGAAACCGAGGCGCAACCTAATTTAACCCTTGCATTTAATAGCTGACCCGCAACTGTGTTTGGTGTTGAATTTCTAAAATGAGCTATTTCATCAACTGTAAATCCTATACTGTATAAAATAGTCACGTTCTTTTCTGAATCAATTAATCCATCATCATCGTAAAAAATTTGATGAAGTTGAGAAATGCGTATAGCATCATGTTTAGTCATAAAAACCTCTAGCCAGGTTGTTGTGATTAGCAGGCGAACAAAACACCACTTTTGTTCGCCTGCGACTACTTCTAGTAGCCTGCGGCAGGCACAGGCAAAAACATCGTTTTTGGACAATCCACTGAAAATTGCATGCAATTTCTAGTGGATTGTCTATCCTGCATTGTATTGTTCTATCGATTAACAATCCCTCTCAATTAGGGTTGTAAATGCTATTCGATCTCCATTAAATACAAAATTGGGGTTTATAAAATAAAATCCTTTACGCATTGTCTTTGCTATAATCTGAGCTTTTTCTAACTCGTTAATTCCTCTCTTTAACGTAGCATAACTAAGTTTTAAGCTATCATAGCTTTTTAAAAAGTCATCAAGAGCCCTTGAATCCAAAAGAACCTGATCCTTTGCAAAGGCTTGTTTTTGAACAGCCCATAAAAGAACATTAAAAGCTTTAATTCCTGCCGATGATAAATCAAACGTTAACCCAATATTCGCAGTAAACAACTTAACAAATTGCTCACTATCTACACGCTTAAAAGTGGTTACATGTGTTCCAAACTTTTCTCCCGTGTTTTGATTAACCAAAACATTGTCATCCCGCCCAAGACGAGATACTTGTATCCGTTTCCCTTTCATCGGGATCGTCATAAGCTCTAAAAACGGGTTTGTTTCGTATCTCTGTAAGCTTAGCGAGCTCAT
>NZ_AP025757.1:0-6965 GCF_030295215.1 Escherichia sp. KS167_9B | reverse complement strand
GCTTGTCTGTGAGCGGATGCCGGGAGCAGACAAGCCCGTCAGGGCGCGTCAGGCCGTTGACCTTGCGGGTGTCGGGGCGCAGCCATGACCCAGTCACGTAGCGATAGCGGAGTGTATACTGGCTTAACTATGTGGCATCAGTGCGGATTATAAGAAAAGAGCACCATATGCGGTGTGAAATACCGCACAGATGCGTAAGGAGAAAATACCGCATCAGGCGCTCTTCCGCTTCCTCGCTCACTGACTCGCTACGCTCGGTCGTTCGGCTGCGGCGAGCGGAGTCGGCTTACTCAAAGGCGGTAATACGGTTATCCACAGAATCAGGGGATAAGGCCGGAAAGAACATGTGAGCAAAAAGGCAAAGGACAACAAAAGGCCGCGCCGCTGGCGTTTTTCCATAGGCTCCGCCCCCCTGACGAGCATCACAGAAATCGACGCTCAAGTCAGAGGTGGCGAAACCCGACAGGACTATAAAGATACCAGGCGTTTCCCCCTGGAAGCTCCCTCGTGCGCTCTCCTGTTCCGACCCTGCCGCTTACCGGATACCTGTCCGCCTTTCTCCCTTCGGGAAGCGTGGCGCTTTCTCATAGCTCACGCTGTTGGTATCTCAGTTCGGTGTAGGTCGTTCGCTCCAAGCTGGGCTGTGTGCACGAACCCCCCGTTCAGCCCGACCGCTGCGCCTTATCCGGTAACTATCGTCTTGAGTCCAACCCGGAAAGACACGACTTAACGCCACTGGCAGCAGCCACTGGTAACTGGACAAGGTGGATTGAGATATTAAGAGTTCTTGAAGTGGTGGCCTAACTGCGGCTACACTAGAAGGACAGTATTTGGTATCTGCGCTCCACCAAGCCAGTTACCTTCGGAAGAAAGAGTTGGTAGCTCTAGATTCCGGCAAACAAACCACCGTTGGTAGCGGTGGTTTTTTTGTTTACAGGCAGCAGATTACGCGCAGAAAAAAAGGATCACAAGAGGATCCTTTGATCTTTTTATCCCCTCCCCCTCCCCTGAGAGACATAAATTCGTATTTATTACCTTCGACAATATTCGTAATATAATTTAAAAGCCCTTCTTAACTGAGACTTCAGGCTAACCCCAAGCCTGACAAACGATTCAAGCCTTTCCAGTTTCATAATAATTTCATCTATTTCACAGTTATAAAAATCCACCCCCTCTGAATCAAAAAATGAAACACCTCTGCAACATCTAGATATAATATCGCTAGAGGTTCTTTTTGTTAGTTTCTTTTCATTCAGCAACCACGCCCTAAAGCCTTCTTTATCATAAATACCTTTTACTTGTTTTTTTTCATACTCCATGATTGTCACCGCAACATATTTTGCTAACTCAACCGGAACAGCATTACCTATCATTTGCTCCAAATTTGTTTTTGCACCTTTAAATTTAAAGTCTTCAGGAAATGTTTGCAATCTTGCTCTTTCAAAGGTTGTTAATGGCCTTACATTCTCAGAAATACTGACAGGATCGCCTGCATGCCCTAAATATCCATCAGGTATCGGTCTATTAACCCCTCTTACTGTTGGCGCAGGTTCATCAATAGAGAAAATAGCCCTTCTGTTATAATTTCTCGGATGTCTGTAATAATACTCAATCCCCAATGAATCACCAAGATAATTTCTAACTGTCATACTATCTTTCGATATCCCGCACATCACTTCGTTAAGGATAAAACCATCCCTCACGTCAAGCTTTCCAATTACAAATAATCTTTTTCTTTTTTGCGGAACACCACACTTACTGGCATCCAAAACAATTTCTGTTAACCCATACCCTGATTCTTTAAAGATTCCTCGAGCTTCTAAATAGGCACCACTTCTTAATGCCCGATCTACATTTTCCATCACAAACCACTTTGGCTTTATTCTTTTTATAATTTCTGAAAATGAGCGAGTTAAGTTAGCTCTAGCACCTTCAATTCTTAAACCTGCATGACTGAAGTCTTGGCAAGGAGGCCCTCCAATAATCATATCGAAGTCTATATCTTTAAGCTCCCTCACCACATCATCAACATTGCTCAAATCTAGTTTTTTTATCGGATGGCTAAAATTATCTCTGTAACATTCAATAGCAGGATCCCAGAAATCATAAGCACCTACAACATCAAACCCCCCCTTCAAAAAGCCTAGGGACAACCCCCCACACCCACTAAAAAGATCAATTATTCTCATAACATAAAAAACTCATTATCATATCACTCCACATCATGATATAGAAACACACCATAGACGTCAATAAATTGACGTCAGGAGCAAAAAGTGAGCAAAATAGAATCTCTTTATGGTTTAAAAAACACCAACAGGAAAGAGAGCGATCTGTGGGGAAAGAACCAATTTAACAGTTCTTTTCCCACCTCTCTAGCATGTTATATGAGAGACAACAAAATGAATCCGATTTATCTTTATTTAGATAAGGATTTAAAAGTGCATGCCAAAGAAGTATCTTTTGACTTCGTTTTTAACACAACATTAAAAAATAGTGATCTTGAATTTCAATTTGAGAAAAAATATGAACCATACCAACAGTATGCTTATGATGACATAAAAGGAATAGATCTAGTTATAAAAGGAAACAATAGTTTTTTAAAAGCACTAGAAATAAAATTAACCGTACTTCCAGATAGCACGACATATAAAGAAAACGAGAGCGAATGGAGTTCAGAGATTGTAATAAGACCTGCAAGCACTTCTTATTGTGCCCTTGGCATAATGCACTCTTGCAGCGATAAATTCCATGAAATAAGAAAAATATTTGAATCCACATGCGAAAGCATACAGCACTGGGGGAATGAAACTGAAGTTCTTTCAAAGAAAGAAAATATATTAAATTGCCTAAACACTTTCCAAGAAAATTTTCTTGATTACCAGAAACCTTTTTTAATGCAACCATTATGGAAAACAAAAGGCAAGAGCCCAATATTAGATCAAAATGCCTTTGACATATTCATCTGGAGTGATTTTGCTTTGTGTCGAACCTTTATTGATAGATCCTCATATAACAATTCATCTGCCAGCAGACTAATGAGATCATCAGCCAGACTCGCCAGAATGGTGTATGAAATTGCGAGCAAAAACAAGACAAACATCAATAGAATTTATACTGAGATGAACTTTGGATATCAAAGTGATAAAGAGTTCTCGCTAAACGGAAAAATAACAAAAGCTTATATGGATCACCCAAGAAGAACAAAACCCATCCTCCCACCATCAGTATTAAAAGAAATAATTTTAAATGGCGGGCAAAATAAATTAAGCCCAGAGAGACGCTTTGATCAAAGCGTTTATTATACTGCATCTCACCTGTTTGATGAAATAAAGTAATTTTTCTTGGTGGCTCGCCAGCCCTGAATTCGCCCATCAAAAATCAGTAGCGGAACAGGCATACTAGACATGCTCGCTTTTACGGCGAGCATCTTGACGGAGTTTGAGACGCAATGGAACAGCAACCAACTCTATGCATCACAAGCTCAAAAATGATTACCATGCATTGAACTCTAGTTACCTTTGCCAATGATTGCTCCTGGTTGCTTCATGCCCGTAAAGGCAATTTCGACGGTCATTACATTGAACATAACATCTCGACCGCGTACTGAACGGTCTCAGCCGGATCTTCGAACCCATCTATCGTAGAATTGATACTCTACCTCTGTGACTAACAAGACAGTTCCGCTACTCTTCTGAGTATTCATTCATCAAAAAGCAGGATATCCAGTGTCAAACATTGTTCATCTATCTGATAAAAAACAAAAAAACAAACCAGTTGATATTTCTTTTGATGATTACACAGACAATCTCAGCAAAGGGTTCGTCAAAAATCTCAGCAATAAACAAAAAAAAGAATTAATTAGTAAAATCAAAGCGATACTTAAATCGAGGAATGTAGCGTTCCGTTCGACGCCGCCCTCTGATTGGAAAGAGAAAAGTAGAACCTTTGCAATTTTCTTTCCTGAAAAAAAGATTGTTTTTACATTAGGAGTAGTGAACAAATTAAAGATAGAGGACGGTTGGATAAATCATAAAATCAGCGACACAGAAGATGCCGTCTTATCTGTTGGAAAAATAATCAACCTTATAGAGGATTCACAGCATGGCTAAATTACCTCAAGAAAAGCCGAAAGAAGTCATCCAAGCCGGATTTGATGATGTTAAAAAGGCCTATAAAAAAGGCGCTAAGACTGTAAACGATACCTATGCTGAGCAAGCAGGTCGTGACTTACAATCAGGCGATGGTAAACTAATGGCTACCTATCGGCGCAATAAAAAAGCGATAGACAAGTTAGATGCTGAAGGTTGATCTGAAAAGTCAGTCTTCTGGGCGGACTTTTCGTCTCTAAGACTGGCTGCATATTGTATTTACCATAACATCCGTTGCCCGCACCGCAGAAACGCGTTCGGTGCGATCACGGCAGCAGACAGGTAAAAATGGCAACAAACCACCCGAAAAACTGCCGCGATCGCACCCGGTAAATTTTAACCACATGCATAGCTATGCAGCCATGTGAATCACGCAGGAATTGCCAGCCAGAGACAGCTGAAACGGATTTTTTTCATGCTTTCGGAAGCGAAGAAGACGGGGACCGGAGCGGGAAAACAGAAGTTCAGGGGAATGAGCGCGATCTGGCAATAGAGGCAAAACACAGCAACAAAAGACACACCAGAATCGCGCCCGTATGCGTTTTAACGCGTTCCTGTGTTTTCAGCAAGGTCTGACTGAAGCGCGTTCCCGGTGCCCCCGAACCAACCATTATCCCAAAAAATGCACCGGAAACGCGCTGACAACATTTTAGCCTGTCTCTGATTACCATCCCAGCGAAGGGCCATCCAGTGTCCGTTCCTGTATTTCCAGCTGGCGCTCACGCTCCAGGGATAACTCATGTTCGCGCTCCTGTATCAGCCGTTCGTCCCTTATCTCCTGTTCTCGCTGTATAACTGGCTCAAGCGTTCTGTCCGCTCGCTCAAGTGCTGCACCTGCTGACTCAACTGCATGACCTGCTCGTTCAGCATCGCGTTGTCCCGTTGCGTAAGCGAAAACATTTTCTGCAATTCCACGAAGGCGCTCTCCCATTCGCTCAGCCGCTGCATATAGTCCTGTTGCAGTTGCTCTAAGGCGTTCAGCAAATGTCTTTCCAGCTCCGTCACTCTGTGTCACTCCGTCAGTTGTACCCAGTCCTTCTCCTGATAGGGAATCACCGTTGCCGATTTCCCGTACGGAAGGACCAGAAATTTCCTTCTCCCGTCCTGCACAAACTCCACGCCCCATGTCTTCGCGTTCAGTTTCTGCAATGTTTCTTCCTGTATCCTGATTTCTTCCAGGTTCGCCTGTATCCGCCCGCCAAGATACCAGAGCGTCCCGCCACTCACGGTAAACAGGAAAAGGACCATCCCCAGTAACATCATGCCCGTATTCCCTGCCAGCTTTAACACGTCCTTCCTGTGCTGCATCATCGCCTCTTTCACCCCTTCCCGGTGTTTTTTCAGTGATTCCTCTGTCGAAGCTGTGAACAGGGCTATAGCGTCTTTGATTTTCGTCTCGTTTGATGTCACAGCCTTGCTTACAGATTTTTCGAGCTTGCTGAACTCGTCGTTCAGCATTGTCTCTGTAGATTCGGCTCTCTCTTTCAGCTTTTTCTCGAACTCCGCGCCCGTCTGTAAAAGATTGCTCATAGAATGCTCCTTTCAGTCTGATATTCTTCCCGCCGTTCGGGTCTGCAATGCTGATACTGCTTCGCGTCACCCTGACCACTTCAAGCCCTGCCTCTGTGAGCGCCTGAATCACATCCTGACGGCCTTTTATCTCCCCGACATGATAAAGAGCGTCTATCCCGCGTGTGACGCTCTCTGCAAGCGCCTGTTTCGTTTCCGGCAGGTTATCAGGGAGAGTCAGTATCCGGCGGTTCTCCGGGGCGTTGGGGTCATGCAGCCCGTAATGGTGATTAACCAGCGTCTGCCAGGCATCAATTCTCGGCCTGTCTGCCCGGTCGTAGTACGGCTGGAGGCGTTTTCCGCTCTGTAGCTCCATGTTCGGAATGACAAAATTCAGCTCAAGCCGTCCCTTGTCCTGGTGCTCCACCCACAGGATGCTGTACTGATTTTTTTCGAGACCGGGCATCAGTACACGCTCAAAGCTCGCCATCACCTTTTCACGTCCTCCCGGCGGCAGCTCCTTCTCCGCGAACGACAGAACACCTGACGTGTATTTCTTCGCAAATGGCGTGGCATCGATGAGTTCCCGGACTTCTTCCGGATTACCCTGAAGCACCGTTGCCCCTTCCCGGTTACGCTCCCTTCCCAGCAGGTAATCAACCGGACCACTGCCACCGCCTTTTCCCCTGGCATGAAACTTAACTATCATCCCGCGCTCCATGTTCCCTGACGACCTGCCGTAAGCTGCGCAACTCTCTCTCGATGGCCATCAGTGCGGCCACCACCTGAACCCGGTCACCGGAAGACCACTGCCCGCTGTTCACCTTCCTCGCCGTCTGATTCAGATTATTCCCGATGGTAGCCAGCTGGCGCAGTAACGGCGGTGCCAGTGTCGGCAGCTTCCCGGAACGGGCAACCGGCTCACCCAGACAGACCCGCCGCATCCATACCGCCAGCTGTTTACCCTCACAGCGTTCCAGTAACCGTGCATGTTCATCATCAGTAACCCGTATCGTGAGCATCCTCTCGCGTTTCATCGGTATCATTACCCCATGAACAGAAATCCCCCCTTACACGGAGGCATCAGTGACTAAACAGGAAAAAACCGCCCTTAACATGGCCCGCTTTATCAGAAGCCAGACATTAACGCTGCTGGAAAAGCTCAACGAACTGGACGCGGATGAACAGGCAGACATCTGTGAATCGCTTCACGACCACGCCGATGAGCTTTACCGCAGCTGCCTCGCACGCTTCGGGGATGACGGTGAAAACCTCTGACACATACAGCTCCCGGAGACGGTCACA
>NZ_AP025756.1:0-69275 GCF_030295215.1 Escherichia sp. KS167_9B | reverse complement strand
ACCATCCTGCACTTACAATGCGCAGGTGGAGTGAGCACAGAAAGAAGTCTTGAACTTTTCCGGGCATATAACTATACTCCCCGCATAGCTGAATTGTTGGCTATACGGTTTAAGTGGACCCCGGTAATCTTCTCCTCGTCGCCAAACTAGATGAAGATTATCGGGGTTTTTGCTTTTCTGGTTCCTGTAAATCCACATCAGAACCAGTTCCCTGCCACCTTATGGCGTGGCCAGCCACAAAATTCCTTAAACGATCAGCAATCTATCACTCACGCCTGAGATAAGCAAGAATGTGAATATTTACAAAGTCGCTCTGCGTTTCAGCTCTGATTCAATCAGTTTTTCAAGCATCTGCGCCTGGGTAATACCTTCCTCATCTGCCAGTTCACTCAGCCTGTCTTTTAACCGGGCCTGGATAACCGCATGAAAAGCCTTATGAGTGTTGCTTCTGCGAGCTAGAGAAGCCCTTTGCCTCTCTCTGGCCGGAACAGGGTTACCTTTCCGGTATGCACGCTTGTTACCTGATGAGGAAGTCACTGCATTTTCTGTCTGCGACATCTCGCCTCCTCAATACTTAAACAGGGATCGTTTCGCAGAGGATACTACAGTTTTTTGAAATCAGCGACTTGAGAATTGTGACAATGATCTGTGTTGGCGCACAAATCATGTCTGATTACGACCGTTTAATGTGATTTTGATAATGAAATGACTGAAAAGCTGGAAATGCCTGAACCTGGGTGCCGGCCCCGGGCGGGACCGGCTGTTTCTGGCATGTCGGATGTCTGCCCCTGAAATACCTCACACTTCCGGAAAGCGGGGACTTCCGTCCCCGCCCGGCAGCTTACTTCCGTGCTTCGTAGGCCAGAGTTACCTGCACCACTGTATTTCCCCTGTGAATATTCAGCTCACATAACCGTTCCCTGAATATCAGTGAAAAACACAACACCGTAGCGCACACGGCGAGCAACCCGATAAGGGCATATTTCGTCATAAACTTTGACCTCTCTGCAAGGAAGAGGCTACAATCAGTAGTGTTAAGGTACTTCATGCAGGCCTCACGAGTTAATGGATTAACAAGTGGGGTCTTCGCATTTCTGGTACCTGCGTCTTGCCTGAACCAGAAAGGCTCAGACACCCGCCGCGATAATACCACATTCCCTGTTGCTGAATAACTGCCACCACTGGCGCGATCAGATATTGGTTGTCTGGATATTCAGGGTCCAACCTAACTTGAGCCAGCTATAGCGCGAAACCGTAAATTATTTTTCATATGCTCCCGCTGGTCCAGAATGGGAATTCCCTCTGGCTGATGTTGAGCAGTCATGGAGAATTGAAACTTGTTTAAGACTTTGGCAGCCTACTGTTTTTAATACACCCAATAAGGTATGAAGATGAAACTAGGTAAGTTGTTAGCTGCCGCTACCGTTTTAACGATAACTGCATGTGCTGGAAAGGTTGAAAAAGACCCGCAATATGTAGCCGCAGAGAAATGTGCAGATTTAGTTATCATAAAATCAAAAGCTCTGGCAGAGAAAGGCATAAGTGGTAAATACGTACTAACATCAAAACTCCGTACAACTTCGACGTCAGATGGCCCATTCACATCAACAAAAATCAGAGGCATTCCATATGCAACCTCTACGTTCCTCGACAATGGGAATGAGGGGAGTGCCTGGAGAAAATGTATGGGGCAGAAATTGTAAGCATGGGTTGTTCCCCAAAAGGATTTGGGGGATGTTAAAAATAGTTTACATTTCCAGTTAAGATTCAGTGCGAAACACTTTTCCCGCAAGTATCTGTGTGCCACAAATTATATTAATCAGAGTCTTATGGGGTTCAACTTATTCAAACCGTAAGTTTCTGCACAGACTTTCCTGCTGGCCCAGTACACGAACAACCTGCCCATGAATATCTGCAGACAATACCGGCTATGAAAAGATAAATAATACCAGTGGAATATATTTCCTCATGTTATTCTCCATATCAAATAAATGGCTCCTTTATTTCAGACATCCTGAATATTGCAGCACACATTGAATAACACCTTATTTTGTGAAATAAATCACAAAATATAAAATCACGACTTAATACGGAAAAAACTCTGTGCTACTCAGAATTGTCCGGTCATACTGCCCGACCGGAGATTAAAAAAGTAAATCTCATGCATTATTCAGCCTTCTGGAGTAATGAAGGCTGCTTTTTTCGTTACACCCTTCCCCGGCAGCGCCGGTGGCAGTGTTCAGCCCTTTTCCGGGCAAACTGCTGCCAGTCTGTCCGGGGAGCTATGCAGGCAGCCCGCCGGCACGCTGGTAACGCCAGACCTGGCCGTTCCGTGAACTGTTTCTGAATCCATTCATTTTTCTGTCCCTCCCTTTCAGTCGTCAGTATTATTGTGGTAAATAATTCAGTGGACTGGCTTCCTTTCGGGTACGGAAGTTATTTCCTTTTAAGCCTTATTTCTCTGCCTCCTCTCTCTGATGGAGGCTTTTTTTTATTTCTCATCAAGCACGGCCTGAAGTTCTGCCTTTATCCGGTTCTGGCGGCGGATTTTATCCAGACGCGCTGCCGCATACGCTTCCTCCTCCTGAGAAATATGCTCCGTCACATACCCTTCCGTGTCATACCGGCAGGCACCGGCTTTCATGGCACACAGATAGCTTTCTGAACGGGTAATGGCCTTCAGCGCCCTGCGCAGTTTTTTATGCGAGAGCGGGATATTCCGCTGCGCCACGTCTTCCAGTAACACGTCACGGATACCGCAGGCCAGAAGCCGGGGGGTGTCACCGTCAAATAATCCCGGCCACCAGGGCTTCAGGGTGTTCACGGCCTCATACAGTGTGGGCAGGTTCAGATAAATGGACAGCGCCTGTCTGGCCTGCGCTTTTTTTGCCGCCTGCTCTGTCATGCTGTGTTCTGCCTCTGACGAATCATCCTGTTACAGTCAAAGATACCACACCCGTCACAGAGCCAGAACACCCAGCACAGCCAGATGACAGGCATAGAAAATCGGGAAAAAATCCCCGGGCCAGAAACGGGGTAGTGATTTCCCTGCACACGACACCAGACCAACGGTCAGCACCGTCATCACAAGGCCAGCTACAGCCGCCGCATCACTGGTGGCGAGGTTAAGCGCAGGAATCACGGCCAGCAGGCAGGCAACCAGCGCCAGACGTTCCGTTCTGTCTTTCTCCCTGTACAGCCTGTGGCTGACCGCCAGCATTAGTAGCCCGGCAATGCCGTAACTGGTGCCGGACAAAGGCAGCCACGCTGCCAGCAGCAATATGCCCCCCACCAAACGCCACCAACTGCGCGTTTCACACCACGTCAGCATCTGTGCCGCAACCGCAAAGGCAAACAGGATATTCCCTTCATACCAGGGAAAGCCGGCAACATAATACGCGAACTGGGCAATCACAGCCCATCCCCACAGCCGGTTAATGGCCGCCTGCCGGATATGCGCATGGCGGGACAGATTCAGCCCCCACACCAGGGCAAAAAGCGGAAAGGCTCCACGCCCGGCCAGAAACATCCACGTCTGGTCCAGATGCAGAATGCGGTTTGCATGGTCCAGTACCATCAGCACCAGTGCCACCGTTTTGATGATATCCCGCTGTCCGGGTGACCAGACCAGCAACGACTGCAACCAGGTATCGGTCCGGGCAGCCAGTGAATCGTTACGTGTCGTGTTCGTGTTATCCGTTGTCATCAGCGTTTGTCTTCCTGTATCAGTCCCCGCCCAGGGTTTTCTCTTTCTGCAGGTCACGAACCATATCCCGCTCCATCTGCTGCAGTCGCTCCTGCAACAGATTTTCCCGGGCAACCTCCCGGACAGCGTCCTGCACCCGTTGAGGCTCACGCAGCACACTCTCCGGCAGTACGGCTTCCCGTTCAGAAGTGACAGCCCGGTCACGCTCCTGCCCGGCAATATCCCTGACAGCCTGCTCTGTTTTGTCATCCGGCTGGTCAGGTTTTTCCTCTGCCATTTTTCTGACAATCTCATCCGCACGGCGTTCCGTTTCACGACGGATGGCCTCTTCAGCCTGCCGCTGTGCCAGTACCTCTGCCGTGACCGGTTCACCGTTTCCGCCCCCCGGCTGGACGCTGTTGCCCGGGATATCCCCCCACACGCGACCGCCGGTAATGGCACCCGGATTCCACGGGCGACCTTCACCGGCAATTCTTACCACCACACCACTGTCAGGATTATCACGGGCAATCCGGACACCATCCTGCATATTATCAGCCAGCAGGCTTTCTCCGTTACGGCTGCCCTGCAGGGCCACGAACTGCGCATCCCCGCTGCCTTTCACCCGTCCTTCACCACTGAATCCCCGCAGTCCGTTTCCGTCATCCGTGGTCAGTGGGTTCAGCCAGATACCAGCTGACCTGCCGTTACGGTCAAAGGCCGGCAGGGCCACATACGGCTGCGGATATTTGCGCCCCGGAGCAATAAACCGTGCCGGACTGTCTCCCCCGGCCAGCCCTGCCTGACGGAGAACGGCACGGCCAGCTGCCACGTCCCGCAACTCCCGCGCCGTACTGAACAGCCGCTCTGCATTCATGACCTCCCGGTCCGGTTTCGGCTCCAGCACATCGTGGGCAGTTCCTTTCTGTACGGCATTGTTAATGGCATCCGTCCAGCCCTGACAGTTATCGGTGTACACCTGCACATGCTGCTTCATACGCGACAGGGCCACGTAGGCTGACTCAAAGCCGGCCATCTGTTTCCGGCCACCTTCCGTATCTTCAAGCGCAATGGCAAAGGTTTCACTCGCCCCCTGCGCACCGTGGGCGGTGATGGCATAGGCCAGGTCAATATGTTGCTCTGCCCGCTCCTGACCGGGGCGAATCACCCGCGTCTGCTGTCCGTCCGACAGCGTGACACTGTCACCGGAAACCGCCATCACCGTCCAGACGCTGTTGGCCACATAACCGCGCTCCCGGTCACTCTTCGTGAAGCGCATCCGGTCACCGGTCCCCACCCGGATTTTGTCCGGGGTGTACAGTGTGACACCTTCAGCCACCGCCTCCCGGGGCGAAATCAGCCGCGTGTTACCTTCCGCATCCTGCAGGATTATCAGCCCGTCATCCCTGCTGATACCGGCAATCCGGTGATACACATTATCCACCAGGACAAGGGCATCCGGGTTATTCTCCCAGGTGGAGAGACGACGCAGTTCCCCGTCGCGTATATTCGCTGTATTCAGGACAGGCACCATGACCTGCTCTTTTCCCAGCTCACCGGCCTTTTCCCGTGCATCATGAATCATGCTGTTCAGCACGCGCCGGTCTTCATTCAGGTGCGTGACAATCAGCGTCTGCTCCCGTGCTTCCGGTGTCCTGCCGGTATAGTCACGGACAATGGCTTCATACAGTGTCATGGGGACATCCGGAAAAGCCTCGCCTTTCAGCATCGCCTTCTGCTGCGCTTCTGCCAGTTTCGCTTCCTGGCTGTGACTGAACTCCGTCACGGAGTGTTCCGGTGCCCAGGCGCCCTCCTGACGTGGCACCTGAGACGGTTTCACACTCTCAAGCCCGGACAATGCTCTTTCCACATCCCGGTTAATCAGGCTGTATACCGCCTCCCGCAGTTCCGGCGTCTGACGCACAATCTCCTTCATGATGGCCACATCGGCAGCACTGCGCGTCTGCTGGAGACGGAAAGGCTGACCGGGCGCGATGGCCTGCAGCTGGTCCGTGTCACCGCTGGCCACAGCACGACCACCACCGGCCGCAATCAGGGCGTATGCCCGTGCCATGTCGGTATTGCCCACCATAGAGCTCTCATCGAGCAGGAACAGCGTGTTGCTGAAATCCGGCGTTTCTCCGCTGCGCTGCTGCAGCTGCGTGTCATGCAGAAAGGACGCCAGTGTCTGCGCATCCACGCCGGCGCTGCGCATCTCCCCGACCGCACGGTGAGTGGGCCCCAGCCCCACAACACGGGGACGCTCACTCTCCGGCAGCATGTTCACGGCTGACATCACCGCCCGGAACTGTGTGGTCTTACCCACACCGGCATAGCCCTGCACCACCGTGAAACGGTCGATGGTTTCCAGTATCATGCGGGTGGCGGCGCGCTGTCCTGATGTCAGTTTCTCCATGAGTTCGCCAGGTACTCTCTCCATCAGCGGCGTGACCGCCTCCTTACCTTCGAGAATATGGCGAAGAATGCTCTTTTCTGCCTCATACGACGCACGGGAAACCAGCAGTCCTGTGCCATAGCCTTTTGCCACATCCACATACAGTAAATCACCGCGTTTTATCTGCGCATTGATTTCCCGTCCCAGGTCAGTAAAACTGGTTCCTTCTGCAGCAAACGACTTCGCCTCTGTCAGCAGGTCCACCTGGCTGAAGGCCAGGTTTTTACTTTCCACCACCGGAAGGGCCAGATGAATGGCCTGCTGTGCCGGCGTGTGAAGCCCGGCTTTCTGCAGACTGATAGCGGTTTCCAGCAATGTCTCACCGGCACGCGCCTTTATCTGCTCAGAAACCACCGTAAAGGACGGATGGCGGGCAAGTTTTTCCGCAGTACGGGTTTCATCCAGTGAGGAATACAGCCGGACATCACGACCGCTGCGGGCCAGACCGTTCAGGGTGGCGTTGTCCATTGCCATCTGTGTGACGGAGGCAAACACCGTCGCACTGTCACTGACGGAATGCCCGGGCGTTTCCACCCAGCCGCTCTCCAGCTTCAGTGCCGTGAACGGTGAGTAGCCAACAGGCAGGGAGGCCGGTTCAGCCCGCCCCGGCACAACAACCGTCATCGCGTCCTCGCTGACGGATGCCACCTGCAGGCGGTCACCGCCGGAGATGCGGAGTCCGGGGATTTTTCCCGTCACCCTCAGACGCTCGCCCTCTGCCACCGGTATTTTTTCCGGCCGGAACAGCGACCAGCTGCTGTCCAGGGAGGAAATACGCACCACCTGCGTTTCGCCCTGCGCATCCCGCAGGGTCAGGCTGTGACTCTGCGCCGTCACCCGGTCTATCACATAACGGTCATGACTGCGTGTCTCCGGGTTCCACTGCTCCATCACCATCCCCGGGCGATACATATCCCGCAGATAACGGCTCCGGCTGTCCAGCCAGACCGGTGACAGTGCAGTCATGGTCACCTCCGGGTGTCCGAGCACGCCCTGTGTTTTCAGCTCACTGCGAATGGCCTGTGTCAGTATGGCCTGTTCCCGTACTCCGCTGACCTGTGCCACGCTCTCTTCTCCGGCTTTCACGCTGGCCGCAAAGTCCCCGGCCAGCCGGGCATAGCGGACATTCCGGTCCGGTTCACTGATGATGGTTGCCGGTCGCTGCTCTCCCCCCTGCCAGCGATATGTGTTCACCCCGGCATCTTTCATGGCCATCAGCGCACTGCCTGTACCGGTTCGCTGTCCGCTGTCGCTTATCAGGACCTGTACGTTATGACGTGCGGCACCGTCCAGCAGGGTTAACGTCTCTTTCAGGGAGAGTTTTTCGCCCTGGTCAACGATAACAGTACTTCCCGGTGTGAAGGCCATGCCCTCCAGCAGCTGACGCCGCCCGGTTATCAGCTCACCGGACAGCCGCTCATCCTGCTTCAGGTTCATCTGCGAGCGACGGTCAGCGGCGATAATCTGCACTTCCCGCCCCTGCTCCCGGGCCATCATTGCCAGCTCGGCCACCCGCTCACGCTGCCCGGCTGCACCGCCCTGCCCGGACACAATGGCCAGCGACGGACGGTCCTGTGCCAGAACGCTGACAGCATCGCTGTAACCGGTCGTCCGGGGGACACTTTTCTCCGGATGTACAGTCACCCGGTTCTGTTTCATGATGTCACGACTGAGTGCCCGGACTGACAGCTCATCGAGCACATGAATCCCGGACGTGAACAGCCCCTTCTCACGGTCGAGGGGAATCAGCTGCTCACGGCTGATGGCCTCATCGATACCGGCACGGGCCCGCTCAATCACACCATTTTCCGGCGGCAATATACCGACCGTTCTGGCCAGCACGTCCGTGTACGTAAACTGCACTTTTCGTTCACTTAATCCGGCAATGGCCTGTGTCACCGCCTGCTGCACATCCGGCCCGTCCTGTGAAGCTGGCCCGGGCGTCTGCATGCGGCTCTCCACACGCTGATCCGCCGCGTCACGATATGCCCGGATGTCGAACCCGGTTTCCTTCAGCGTCTGCATCCATTCAGCCATTCTGACTTCAGGATCGACATACTGTTTGGATTTTCGCGTATCCAGTGCCGCCACATCCCGGGATTTCAGCGAGGCGTCTTCCCCGACGGCCTCCCGGATAGCCTGTGAGCGTCCGGAGAAGGCCTCCACCGGTACGCCCGGCATTTCCCACATCCCGTGCTTACCGACCACTTCGGTTTCATAGCCCAGCGCCTCAACCTGCTCTTTCAGCTTTTCCCGGTAGAGCCTGCCAAAGGCAATCTGATTAGCGTACACATTCTCAATGAACCCCGTTTTCCCCACTTTGTCACTGCTCAGTGTCTTCCACTCGCCGTTATGCTGCGTGACATTAGCCACCACCGCATGCGTGTGTAACTGTGGTTCCTGATCGCGACTGGTGTCGTGGTTAAACAGTGCCATCACCAGATTACCGGTCAGCACCGTTTCTGACTGTCCGTCCGTCATCACCCGTGTGGAGGCCAGCGCCTCCACCTGACGGACAGCAAAATCCACGGCCTGATTATGTGCATCAATCAGGCGCTTATCGCCACCTGGCATGGCCATCATGGAGACACTTTTGGGGGCGGAGAAGGTCAGGTCGTAGCCGGGACGATGCTTATTACTGCCATCCTGCATGCGGCTTAGATCCGCTCCGTCCGGCAGCCTTCCCTCCAGAAGACGGGTAAAAACATCCTTATCGACACTGCCCTGCAGTCCCAGCTGTTCAGCCCCCCTGCCGGCCCAGCGTTCCCCCATGCTGCCCAGTACATAGTAATTATCCTTGTCGGTATAATAGTTACCGGCACTTCCGGCTGATCTGACCTGCGCGATACTCATCATCAGAAATCATCTCCCGGCTCGACATCCTCCCCGCGCTCCCGGTGCACGTTGATATTTACCTCTTCACGGCGCTGCATCTGCTGCTGGATATCCGGATTCTGCTCCCGTTGCCATGCCTCATAAACGGCCATATCCACCACTTCACCGGATTCACTGATCCCGGGTGGCAGTTGCTGTTCCATCTCTTCTTCCGGTTTCATTTTCAGCTCCTGCTCGATCCCCCCTGCCGGAACACTCACACCTGCATCTGACTTCTTATCATTGATGACAGAAGACACTGGCTGTTGTGGCTGTTCAGCCTGAGTCACGTCTTCTCCGGAGACAACCTCCGGTTCGAAGAGACTGGCCATCTGGCGACCTTCTGCTTCCCTTGCAGCAAGCACGGCACTCAGACGGTTCTCCATTTCCGGGTTGATGTCACGCGGAATAAACTCAGGGGCAACCTTCGGACGTGCCTGATATTTCAGTGAGAGTTTTACTGCCGGATACGGTCCGGGCAGGGTGACATAACAGGTCAGATCCGGCAGAGACTGAATGTCGGAATAACTGACCAGCGTCTGGCGCTCCATATCCTTACCGGTCGATACCCCGTCACGTACCGGATCAGCACCGTAGGAATACTGCTCGCTGGCTTTCAGGTGCTCTTTCTCACCAATCTCACCGGCAGCGAACTCTGCAATCTTATGGCTGGGAGAACGGAAAAAGGCACGGGTGTTCATGACGTCAAACAGCGTGGCAGCCGCTTTCTCACCGTAGATATCTTCCAGCTGGGCATAGGACTGGATACCAAACACATAACAGCCACCGAACTTACGGGCTTCCGGCAGGATCTCCACCAGGTCCGGCAGTTTGTGTAACGTGGGTAGCTCATCACAGAAAAACCACACACGACGGTTACGGTTTTCTCCCATTGCCAGCAGACCACGAATGGCAATGGACAGCCACATGGAGATCACCGGCTTCAGGGAGGCATGGGTGTCGGCATTCGACGAGATAAACAGCCAGCCGTTTTTCTGATCTTCCCGGACACCACGCATCCAGTCACGGATGGTAAAAGACTCACCGTTATGCTCAATCCCCTGCAGGTAACGGATGGCTTTCACGTAGTTGGTCAGCACAGCACGGATGGAAATCGCCGTTTTCTCAATTTTCTCTTCCACCAGGTTGGCCGCCGGTGAATTACGCAGGAAGGTACGCAGTTTTTCGATTTTGATGGAAAGCAGTGTGTCCACCAGTTTGCTGTAGCTGCGGTTGGGGTCATTGCGCATCAGGTACGCCGCTTCCGCAAAAATGGTACGTCCTGAACCCTGCCAGAACGGGTCCTCTTTTGTACCCATCGGGATCAGGGTATTTGCCGTATTATCAAAATCCGGCTGTGTCAGGCACTCCTTCCACAAATCCCAGGCGGCACAGCGGGCATCCAGCGGATTCAGGATCTTATCGATGGAGGGATCATAGTAACTTTTAACAAATTCCCCCGAACGGTCATAAATCACCACCATATCGCCACGCTGACGGGCGTAGTTGGCCAGACGACGGATAACCTCCGACTTACCGGCCCCGACAGTGCCGTGCAGACAGAAGTTCTGGATTTCGGAATCCCGGATAATCGGCAGGTCGCCAATCCGGATATCGGAGTCCTTGCCGTCTTTTTTCAGCATCCGGGCAACCTCTTTCGGGTTGTCTGTCAGCTGACGACCACCTGTGACTTCATTTTCGCTCTGTTGTTTACCCTGATGCCCCAGAATCCAGGTCGTGACAAAAAAGGTAATCAGGCAAATAACCAGTGCCACAACAGCAGCCAGCACGAAGGCGGACCATAACTGCTCACTGCACCAGATCATATATTTATCATGCAGTACCTGAGCCGCGTTCATCCGGAAGGTTTTGCCGTAATACTGGATCTCATAGACCGGCTGGGACCTGATTAAATCCCGCATGCCTTCCAGCGTGGTACACCACCAGTAAATACAGCCATTGATGAAGGTCTGCCAGCTTATTTTCATCCACAGGACCAGACCAACGAGGATCCAGAAAAAAATAAACAGGCAGTAGAAAATAATATTGGCGATCTGGCTGAACATGCGGATACGCATGGATGCAATCTGACCGCCCTGGGTCATATCCTTTGCGTTAAAACTCATGATGAAACTCCGGGAAAGTCAGGAACAGAGCAGAAAAGAGCGGTGTGGAATACATTCACAGAACAAACCATGTATACCCTGTATACCGGTGGTGATAGCCGCCTGCTGGCCTGCCGGAAGAAACTTTTTCCAGCACGATATCAGTCAGGCGCAATATTTCAGACCAGTCACTCTCATGCGGAAACTGGATCTGAATAAAAAGGCGTACCCGTTCACGATAATCCAGAGCCGTGCCCGGTTCATAAAAGTGGCCACTGTCAGGAGAAACACGGGACGTTTTATTGATGAGATCGTATTTATCGGCATGAGTCTGTGACGACAGAGACCAGGTAATATTTTCTTCCTGCTCACCATCAATACGGCTACTCCCGGGCGTCCAGGCAATTTCCTGCGCACTGGTCACGATGATCTGTCTGGAGACTTCTGCCAGCTTTTTGGGTGTACAGAATACCGGGGCCAGCACACACAGGGACAACAAATTACAGCGGCCCTCTTCCGGCTTCAGCGGATTGCTCCCGGATTCTTCAGGAAAAGATATTTTTGTCAGTATTTCAGTTAATTCCTTATGCCTGAGAGAATTAATAAAGTGCATGACAAGCATCATGAGAAACAATATAACAACAAGCCCTCCGATAACCACTAAAAGGTCAGTATCAATATTATTGCTGTACAGATAATCTTTTGTGGTCGCTGTATTATCCTGTATCACCGGGGAGTATTCAGTTACAGGCTTCTCAGTAAATTGATTATTTTCACCAACATATTCAGCGATATTGTCTGATGTCATAATGACTTTCTCCGGAAGCTTCCGGCTTCGCCGGCAACACTTCACGGTCGCACAAAGATTTTGCACAACCGTTCAGTGTTCTCATATTTATTTCGGAAACGCCGGGAAGTGACAAAATTTATTTTGTTACTTCCCGGGGTTGGACAACGAGCAACGCGAGGCGTCAGCTATTTTCTTCTGCGACGTCCGGTCGGATATTCACTCACAGGAAGATATTCTGTTGCGCTTACGCCGATCTCATATGCAGAGAACGGTTCCAGTGCTGTCAGGTATCTCTGGCAGGCTATGGCCAGTTCAGAATCTCCGGTTGCATCAGCAAACCGGTAAAGTTCTTTTAATAGCTCCCGACATACATGCTCAGGATACTTTTCACTGTCATAGCCCAGCAGAAAGAGTACCTGCGAGAGACGAGATTCTGCACGGTTCATCTATTCATCCGGGACAGGAATATCGGCCCTGTACAATCTGTCCGGGCCGGATGGGTAATTTACAGGATGTTCGCGATGGATTTAGCCAGCTGGTCTTCCAGTACAGGCTTCGCTTCTTCAAACTTCAGGTTAACCTTGTTGGCATTAGATACCACACGGGTCTGGTATTTATGCTGATTTCCGGTTGATGTGCTGGTCTGCACTTTTGCACCGGAGGTTCCCTGACGGAGAGCTGCAACATTATCAGTTCTGACTTTCGATGTTGTCCGCTCTGCAATCTGCACATCCGTGATCATGGTGTAGTTGATATCCTCCACCATTGCATCGGCAGCCATACCAATCAACCCTGTGGCAATCCCTACACCCAGCGCCGCACCGGCAGAGCTGGAGTTATATCCTGTGATGCCGGTGCCCAATGCTGCACCGGCAATGGCACCTTCATAACCGCTGTTCAGCCAGGTCTGGGACTCCCGCAGATCCATTTTGTCTGCCTTCAGGACATTGGCCTGGATCCAGTAGTATGCCTTGTCAGGTGAGGTCACAACCTGGTAGCCTTTGGCTTTAACGGCATCACTGATTTTTGCCTGCAATCCGCTCATATCCTTGTCAGATGTGTTTTTGATTTGCAGGAAAACGGTGCGTTCACTGGAAGGCTCCAGCCAGATGGTTTCACTCATCTGAGTTTTGACTTCAAGATTACGCTTCTTGATTGCTGTGCTCATCGCACCACACCCTGAAAGGACCAGAGTGGAACTGACCAGGGTGACCATCATCAATTTTTTTGTTTTCATCCAGAATATCCTTTTAACTAACAGACTCTTTTTTCAATGATTGTATAACTGCAACAATCCCAGATAATTTATAGCGACTTATATCAATAAGATAGAGCAAAAGGAATAAAGCATATAAAACAATCAATGTAAACACATATAAGAAAGAATGCATAAACGATATTAAAGAAAAGACAATCAAGAATGAGTATATGTATGATTTGGCTTTTGAATACATACATATAACTATCTTAGACTCAGATCTAAATTTATCTGGAATTGAAAGATACAGCATCATTCCATTTGTAATAGCCACAAAAAGAATCAACCCCATCATACCACTAATACATACATCAACTCCTGAATACCTAGGAGAGTCATGGTATAGTAAAAATTGAACAAATGTCGGCCACAGAAAAACAAATAAAAAAACACACACTCCAGGTCTTATCACCTGAAGTAAGGGAGGTATATTTACGCCCTCATTAGACAAAACAGCCTTTAACCTTTGAGTTTCCATTTTTATATCATAATGAGTGATCATAATGGCCCCTTCAGTCGATCCTTTTTATCATCAATCATTTTTTTCACAGCCTCTTCTGATGGTTCAGGTATTATCTTTTGACTTTCTCGCTCTTCATTATATTTATTACCCTGAGATAATGCCTCTGTTTTATGGTGATTTTGCAGTTCAGAATACTGCCCTCTTACAATATTTTCTTCGCCACGTATACTGCTCTGAGTATCCCCGATATTGCCTCGGTATTCTGTGACCATATTATCAACCTGATGTTTTACATCATTACGGATATTACTGTCCTGCGTTCTTTGCTCAATAATGGCCTGATGCTCCTGATGGTCAGCAATAATATCCTGGCTGCCACCACCCGAAGGTACGCTCTCCATACCTTTCCCAATATCGCCACGGGATTCACGCCAGGCATTATCAACACCAGGCTGCACCTGTTCCTGCACAAAAGACCACGCCATCGCCCGACGGCGTTCTGCAATATCCGGTGAACTGGTATTTGTCAGAATAGCTTCCGCATCCTGCGGTGCGCGCTTCATCACATACTGTGCAAACTGTTGCGACAGGTCTTCACTCATCTGCCCACTCATACTTTCAGTACGGGAAGCCATTTCCGCATATTCATGGCTGCGGGTCATATTCGTCGTGTACTGGTCGTAACTCTGTTTCGCTGAGTTCAGGGCGGCAGACAACTGGTCCACACGGGAATCGGCATTATTGTCCGTATGGCTGCCGGATTCACTGACCTTGCGATTCATAAAGTAATCGCTGGCCTCTTTAAAGTCCTTACTGGCTTTAGCGTCAATATCATGGCGAGCATCATGGCTGGCTCTGCTGCCACTACTTGCTGAATGTGAGTCATCATCCGTGCGATCAAGACTCCCCTTGAATCCCCCTCTGACACCTAATCCACCACCGACGCCAAGAATTTCAGGTTTAATCCCCCATTCAGCATGAGCATCAGCATATCCCCCATACGAAAACTTAGAACTTGTTGATGCCAGCTCCTGAGTCGCCTGCTCATTACTGATATTATGCGCCTTCGCATAGCTTTCCACTGCACTGCGCATACGGCTGGCCATCATGGAGTCCTGCGCACTCATCGTACTGTCAGCGCCACCGGTGACTGAATCACTGCTCCCCCGGTTAGAGCCAAACTGGCTGAGGGTGTTCCAGGCACTGGCAATACTGCTGCTGAAACCATGCAGGGCACTTTCCGCCTTATTCATCGACTCCCGGGCCATTTCCTGTTGTGCCGCCGCAATCTGACGCGTTGCATTAATACCAACCGGCAAACGGGACATTGCCCCGCTCGCATCCATCACCATACTGCCGTCACGGGTCTGCGTGGCGGTTGCGCCACTGCCGGTCTGGTGCGTCATCTGACCAAATGACGTGGTACTGTTGGTGCTCCAGCTGAAGCCGTTCACGTTCTCCGTCTGCATGTTGCCGTAGGAGTAATTACCGTCAACCACACTGCCTGCCGCACTGGCGGTTGGCGTGATGGAAGAAGACGCAAAGTGGCTGTATACGCTGGAAAATCCGGCACCAAGGCCTCTTACCATCATCCATGACAGAGGGGGGATCATTGCTGAGAGATAACCTGCGGTTGATGCCAGGTCGGAGTATTTCAGCTGTATCTGAGAGATTTCCGACAACACCACCGGGGCACCGTTCTGCTTCGCATAGAATGTCATGGCACTGTTCAGAATGGCGTACAGCAGAGGCCAGGTCTGCAGCCACATAAGGGCAAACACATAACCCTTCAGCACCGGCAGTGTCATTTTGTTAAATGCAGCAGCCAGTACCAGAAGCGGGAAAATACCAATGGTTATTCCGGTCAGAATGGTCTGGACCATCGGCAGGTTTCGCATTATTACATGTCCGACAGAGACGTGCGCCAGACGCTGTTTCTCCATTGATGAGGTGGTGGCCAGACTCACCAGGCTGGCCGTATCACCGTTACGGGCCGCATTACTGGTGATACCCTCTTTCAGTGCATTTATTGTCACATTCTTACGCATAATCTGGCTGGCCGACTGGCTGGCACCGTAGAAATAGCTGTAACTGTCACTGAGCAGTTCCCTGAATAACAGGTCAGGGTCCGGTCTGCCGCCAAATAACTGCTGCACATAATAATGCCAGGTCTTACCTCCGGTCTTTGTATCAAGATTCAGCTTGTCTTTCAGCGTGACCGACGCATCCTTGCAGCTGACAAAATTATTATTACTGTCATATACCCCCCGCAGCGGGCTGGGCCGGGAAAAAATCACAGTATAGGGGTCATCAGCCACCATCAGGTCTTCCAGCGTGTATTTATGATTCAGGTAAATATCACCCAGCACGCAATTCTGAACGTAGTCCTGAAACAGGTTGATGATTTCGGGATTCCGGGAGAGAAAATCGGTGCTTTTCACTATCAGATTCGCCCCGAACAGCATTCCGGTTTTACTGTAGGTGGTGCTGTCCGGCTGAGCGAAAACCATCTCATAGCCGGCCACCATTGCATGCCCGATACGTGTTGTCAGCGATAATGGCATCGCCAGCCCGACCGGCACATTGTCCACACGATGAACCTGCACCAGGTCACTGTTATCAATAATCTGCACCGATGTGCGGACATTAATCAGCAGACTGATAAGCACGAACACGGCAACCCATCCCAGCAAATCCATCACGTTATGTCGCTGTACCCACATAAACGCCACAGCAACAACAGACAGGGTGAGCGCAATTTTTTCGATGGAATCCCACGTCCGGGTACTCATAAAGGCAGCGATGGCATTCAGGTTGTTCCGTAACCACTCCCCACCGGCGATGACATAGACCTCGTTCACTGTACGCCTCCCCCGAAGTGATAATTATTCTGGTAACGGCTGAGCATACGGGCAGACAACTGCTGGCGCATGTAGCTCATCTGACGGTCAACGACCAGCAGTGCATCCTGCTGGACCTGCACCTGGCTCTGGAAAATGGCAATCTGTTGCTGCGCCTGATTAAGGTTATCGAGCACACTGTCCAGGACCGCCTGCGGGTAGTTCCCGGTGGAAATCATCGCCCGGGCCTGCTGAAGCAGTTCCTGAATGTACTGGAGCATGATGTCGTAACCGATATAGTCCGTCAGCTGGTAGAGCACACTGTTGGATACGCCCAGCATCAGTGGGTCAACCAGATATCTGAAAACAGGAATGGTGGTGCTCTGAATGAAGGTTTTTTCGTTCTCAGCCAGCGGAGAATCACTGAGCGCCTTGTTCTGAATACTGGTGAGCAGTTTTGCTATCTGTGACTTGAGCGCCCTGTCCTTACTGATGGTCACATTCGCATCGGCCACCACGTTGAGGCACTTATCCGAATCATTGCAGTGATAAATTTTCGCGGTGCCCCCTTCCATAATCGCCCGGACAATATCGCGGTCAGTGGTTCGTGCAGGAAGAGGGGTAATCTCACTGTCTTCACCAAAAATCAGCGTACCGGTGAGCGTCATAATGAACTCTTTCAGCTCCTTGTTACCATCAAGCATCCTGTTTTTGGACAGAGAATCCCAGATGATATTGATGTTTTTCAGTACCCGCTCCTTGTCCTTATCGCTGGCCTTGTCACGAACCGCTGAGGACTGCCCTCCGACCGTGCACCCCTGACGGGAAGCGGCCCAGTCAGCAAAGATATTGCTTTCACTGCCAATGTCCTGGCAGACTTTCCGCTGAGATTCCTGCGTCTG
The DNA here is from genome assembly GCF_030295215.1 of Escherichia sp. KS167_9B. Classification (NCBI taxonomy): domain Bacteria; kingdom Pseudomonadati; phylum Pseudomonadota; class Gammaproteobacteria; order Enterobacterales; family Enterobacteriaceae; genus Escherichia; species Escherichia sp. KS167_9B. The sequence continues at coordinate 51,903 of NZ_AP025756.1, read as the reverse complement.
AGGGAACAGACCACCCACAAGCCCCTGGGCCACCTGACAGCTACTGAGGTTCATACTGTTAATGTCATTCGCCATCTTCTGCAGGAAATCTTTCGCGGTTTTGATTTCGGGCACCGTTGTCTGCAGGGCAAGGTCAAAAAAGTAACCCATCGCGTTACTCATAATCTGCTTAACAAAACGCTGCAGCTGCTCACCATTAATAAAACTGAATGAGCCGAGATAAGCATCGATGCCGCCACACCCTGCATTGATATCCGGCAGTGTCATGGAGATAAGCTGGATATTTCTGACCTGATTACGGGCATACAGAGAACCGCCATAGGCATACCCGGCAGCCTGCCCCTGCCAGACTCCGGCCTGGGTGGTATTGGTGGCAAACCCCAGCTTGTTAAAGAACTGGTTCATGTCGCTGTTGACGTCTGCAGACACAGCAGGCGTCACCGTCAGTAAGACGGCACAAAGAACAAAAAGAGATTTAATGCGCGGCATCATTATTGCCCTCCCATAATTTGTTCTCCCGGCACATACGACGTTTCAGCAGGAATATCATGATATTCCCGAATATTAATTCATACATTGGGGAAAGAAAAAATGTAACAAGAAACCCTGCTGCAAGCGCATATAACGTATACGGAATTGCATACATCAGAATGTTCCACATATAAATCAAATTATTTAATTCCGACTCTGTTTTCCACGAATCAATACCGGCGCTGAAAATAGCATGCATACAGTGCCATAAAAGCAATCCGGCAACAAAGAAAACCACGAAAAGCCAGAAGTGTTTTTCGGTATTATCACAACTGCGCTCAATATCCCGTTTAATTTTTCTGATTTTGAATTCCTGATTCTTTTTGTTTTCTGTCATCATAAGTTTCCTCTGATATTTCTGATGATTCATTCAGACCGGTCATGCGGCTGTAATATATTTCAGACACCGAAATCCATCCCATAATTGCCCCCACAAAAAACACAACAGAAACAGAAAAGGTAAGACACAGCGAAACGACAATTTCAGCAGGGCTGGAGGGATAAAAAAGCCCCTGACGGATAAAGGGGATATTCAGGCTGACGATGATTCCGGTCGCGATGCCGGATATTCCGGCAATGAGTAACACCACCTGCTTATTTCGCACCTTTTTTCCCTCCGTACATCTGCAGAACGGTATCCATCCGCGCCATAAAACCGGCAGCATCCGTTGCCCCCTGTAAAAGCGGTAATGCCTCAAGCGTGTTGACATTGACCAGGAAGGTGGTCGGTGTGGCCACCGGGATATTCGGGAAGAATGTTTTCAGTACATCCGGTGGTGCAGGTAACGCCTGCGGGAAGGCCGTATCACCCTGACCATCCAGGGTATAGGGAAATACGGAAAAGCCATACTGCTGTGCCAGCTGTTTCAGTACCGGGTCAAACTGGTGACAGTACGGACATCGCCCCTGCATGAACAGCACCACTTTCCAGTCAGCAAGGTTGACCTGAGTTCCGTTGCTGAGGCGGAACCAGCGGGTTGCTGTTTTCGCCTGTCGCTCCTGGCCATCTGCTGCCGGCTGAGTTGTCCGTGCAGCCATTCCCTCCGGATGCCAGAGTCGCTCGATTTCCGCACGTGTGGATGCCTGTGTACAGCCGGCCAGAAAAAGCAGGACAACGGACAGCGATTTAACGGGAAACATGTTCATCATCATTATCCTTCCGTTCTCTCAGTAACAACTGCTGTCTGACTTCCAGTGCCTCACGCTCTTCCTGACTGACACGGGCAATCCACGTATCAAGCACACGATATGCTCCCCACAGGACCAGAACAGCCGAAATAACCTGAGCCAGGATATATGCCATCCAGGGTTTGCTGTTAACCAGGCGGGCAACAATATGGAACCAGACACCCAGGGAAAATACCCACATCCCCGTAATATCCAGCCGGGGTAAAGAGAATTTATATTTGCACATAAATAAATCCTGTTTGTAATATTTGCAACACTCAGCAGGATGACAAATAAAAACCTGACTGATTATTATTCCGACATACTCATTTCATTTTCACATTGAATATACAAAAAACAGAGAAACACCCATAAAACAAACAGAGCAACATAAAATGCTGTCGTCATTAAAAAATCATCCAGAAATCTGAGAAGCCAGATACCTGCTGCAATGATTAGGGCAAGCACAGACAAGTACAATAACCTGCTGTTACGCTCGTAAATAAAATAAAGCATTACCATTACAACAGACAGCGCCACATACATTACCCCGGTCACACTCAGAATTAACACATTCATCAGCCAGCTATAATAGCGATTCATACTGACATCCGGATCCGGAAAACTCATAAAAGCTAATAAGGTCAGTAAAATAACCACAACACCAGGCGCGATTAACCATCTTTCAGAAATACTACAATTTTCTTTATCCATACAGAATAAAACCATACTTAACAAACAACATGAACTAAAAGCCATTCACTATCAGGTGGGGGGACAGAAAAAAGTTATCTCTGTTTGTCTTTTACTCTGTAAATGAGTTCATTTACATATTAACAGGGCATTATTTCATTATGGTTTCTGATGGCTGGAGCAACCAGTAGAATATAATCATTCCCGCACCAGAAAACACTGCTGCAACAGCGAGCCACAAACGCTTATGTACGCCTTCTGATATGCCTGAAAAATATCCTGTATGGAGTAGCAGCAGCAACCATGAAAATACTCCTGCCAGACCAAGCAGGGCAGGATGAATATACCACAGTTCATATTTCATAATAACAATACCTTCTGCCATCATCATGGGCAGGGTGCAAACAACAAAACAGTCCCATGAAAAAAACGCCTGTCAGCAGCAAGGAAAATCACTGTCAGTGACATCACTGTCACCTGGGCCAGCAATAAAGGCCATAAAGAAATAAAATTCATTTAAACGACCTCTTTAAAAATTCGGTTTAAAGTCTTCAGAAACGTTCAGGAACTGTTTTGCCAGGTCGTCCTGAGAAATAAAGCCGTATGATAACGGGCGGACACTGCCCTGTTTCGGGTCAACCAGCATCATGGCCGGGAAATATTTCACGCCGAGGCGCTGCGCCTGCCCCTGGTCAGTCCGGGAATCCGGCAATAGTGGATTAATCACGCCATCCACGGAAACGGGGATAACACTCAGACCATACGTATCCCGGAAGCCATTAATGACCTGCGCCAGCTGCCCGTCGATGGGGTCCTGCCCCCGGTAAAAAAACATAATGCCGTAATGCTCTGCCAGTCTGGCAATCGCCTGTCGCTGCTGCGCCTGGTCTGCTGCCAGCTGGTTCCGTACCGTGCCGTTGTAATGGCTGTACTGCAGGTTATAGTCCAGTTCAGGATGTGCCAGCATGGCCTTTTTGGCGCTCATGGTGAAAAGCCCGGCCTGCTGAGTCCAGTAATTCTGCAGCCGGAAATATTTCACAAAATTATCCACGCCGGGATACAGAATGGCTTCGTACAGCGCCCGCTTTGTTGCCGTCTGCAGCGCGGTCAGTTTCTGCATAATATCCGGCTCCTGACGGGGAACTGCCGGTACTGGTTTATTTTCTTTTTCCTTCGGATTTATTTTCTCGTTATACCACTGCCAGCCTGCATCTTTCCCTGACGCCGGAAAAATAAAGCAGCAGAGTAACAGCGGCAGTAATGCTTTATTCATCTTCATTCCTTTCATCACTTTTTCTTTCATCAGGTTTCTGCAGGTCAGCCAGTGCAGAAAAACAACCATACAGAATAAACAGGAGCACACCGGAGTAAAGGATAACGAAAGCAGCAGCAAGCACCCCGCCTGCCGTGGTTTCTTTTACCGTATCCCATGACCAGATAATTACCGGGGAAATGACAATCGCTGTAATCAAAAGCCGGATAAGAAAATCAACAAGACGATTCGACGTGAATATGACTTTCATTATTTTCCCGACCTTACTGCCCCACCTGTTTCAGCTGACCGGCAATCTGCTCTTTCACTTTTTCGGTCAGCGCACCATTATCCGGGATTTTCTGGTTATTCATCAGGTCTTCGTAGAAGTTAGTGAAGTCCAGCTGGTCGAACTTAATACGCTGCAGTTCATCCACGGTTATTCCCCGGCAGTCAGGACTTTTTGCGCTGCCAAACCCGATACGCAACTGCCCGTTACGCCCCTGCTGCTGGACTATCTGCGCCAGCTTCGAATCAAACTGACAGTAGCTGCGCTTTTTCTGCAGGCAGACGCCCAGCACTTTCCGGGAGCAGAACTCACCCACACTCACCGTCAGTTTATTGTCCTTCGCCTTTCCCAGCGCCTTTTCTTCACTGTTACATTCAGCCAGTCCCACATCCTGACCCCAGCCACCATCCTTACAGCAGTTACTGAAGCCGGCTGCGGCCTTACGGCAGAATTTCGCCTCGCCCGTGAAAGCCCTGACATCCACACCATTCAGGGCGGCAACATCCTTACCTGCGGCGGCAAGCGCAGCCAGCTGTGATACTGCCTCACCAAAATCACTGCTTTTTCCGCTCTGCACCTTATCGCATTCACCGTCAAGGCAGAAGACATCACCACCACAGACCATCACCTTCCCGGATGTTCTGGACTCGCAGGAGTACGTGGCATACTCATGCAGACAGGTTCCCTCATCGGAATAAAACGCGCACTGACGTGAGGCCAGCGTACAGGCCGGATTATCGACATATTTCTGACAGGTGCCGTTATCTGCGGACTGTGTGACATATTTATCCCGGTATGCCCAGCACGCCTGTGTGATGCTCCAGGGCTTACCCTCCGTCACACCCGTTTTAGTACCACCCGGCTCTGAACACTCAGTGCCTTTCAGCACGCCATCCGCTTTATTAAACGGACAACTCTCCACCCACTCCACCCGTGGAACCCATTCTTTATCACGGACCTTCATCCTGAGTTTCAGCGTAAAGGTGGACATGCCGCTGGCCAGTTTCTCATAAACCTGTTGGTCACCGTTCCCGCCGGACAGACAGTTACCGTCAGCAGTACAGCCACTGCCGGTCAGTACCTGCCCCTGTGTCACCTGCAAACCTGTTGCCCCGGACAGAGGGAAAGTCCCCGACTGCCCGTTTGCCAGGCCAACATTGAACGTTGAATTCATGAAGGTATAACGGGAGTTCAGGAAGAAAAAAGCGGCGTATACAGACAATGATGCACTTTCCACTGTACCGGTTACCGGAGCCGTGACACTGAACACCAGTTTCAGCCCGTTCATACTGAACCGGAACTGTGAGTGAGGCATCGTCACCTCACGATATTCATCCGTGTATTTCCAGTCCCCTGTGATACTGGCGGTTCTGGAACAATATTCCTCAACCATCGTATCCCGCTCACAGGTATAGTTGGTGAATTCACTGCGGTTTATCTGTTGCGCACTGCACTGCTGTCCGGTGTTTCCCACGATGCTGTCAGCCCGGCTCACCACATCCCTGCCGGTCTGAATAAACGGCGCATCCGGTGACAGAATGTCTTTCGGCTTGTTCATGAAGGATTCTGTGATGGTTTTGCCGGTTTCACCGGTCGCCCATTCCGTGGTGCCGTCATTTTTCAGGCCACCATCCCCACCGGCAGTCACACCATCGTAATATTTTGTCTCGTCCGGATTTGCGTTATACCCGGGGATACTCTCCTGCGGATTAAAACTCTGAATACTGCCAATACCCTGCCCCTGGATCTGACGGGCAAAATCGGCCCCCTCCCGGTAATCACTGGTGCTGTCGGCAAACACAGAAAAGCTCAGGAAAAAAACAATTGCACAAATATTGCGCGGTCTTCCGGAGTCATTAAAATTCAGAGACCTGAAAAAGGTATTTATCTTTTCTTTCATAACCTGATCCATACTGGAGAATGAAGTGATGTCATCTCAACTTCAGAACGGTGTTGATTTTGGTGTATGGAGCTTCCTGGCGTACCGGGATTACTACTCAGATAACGACTTCAGTAACAATATCAGCGTCCTGAAGTCTGCACACAGTGAACGACGACAGTACCGGTGATACCAGCAATGAGGACCTTCCGGCTGAAGCCGGAAACAGAGCTGAAGGTCACTGTTAAAAGCCCCCTTCACCGACCATCCCCATGTCAGACGTGGTATTGCTGATTCAGCATCCTGCCGCAGTCGCTGCTCAAGAAGGGCAGCCATTTTTACCGGACAGGCAAAGGCAATATAAGGCAGCAGCTTTGTGACCGGGAAACCATGTCCCTGACAGGAGGCATATGTACGGAATCCGTGAACGTTCATCGCGGCCACCAGTGCACGGATGTCCGGGTCAATCCGGTAATACCCGGCAGGTAAACTCATTGCGACTTATCCCCGGTGCCGTCCAGCAGTCCCTGAGCCACCTGCCGGCAGTCCCCCGTGGCGGCCACTTTCTCCAGCGCCTGCCTGACACGCAGGTTTCCCCGGATGATGTCGTGCCCCTGGCTGCAGAACACTACCAGGGCCGGCACGCTGCGGATGCCGTACTGTGAAAACAACGTCGGGTCGATCTGAACACCATCGGTCGCACCATCTTTTACCAGAGACAACACGGTTTCAGCGGTAGTCTTCAGGTCATTGTTCACCATGCCCCGCAGTGTGGCCGGAATACCGTAGTGCCGGGTTTCTCCCAGCATCCGTTTCAGTCCATCTTCGGGAATGGAGAACGACACAAAATACACGGCCCCCTGCTGTGGTTTGTCTTTCTGAGCAGCCTGCTGTTTACGGACCAGTTCATCGAGAAACTGGTTATCGGCATGCTGAAGGGGATTCGCCCTGACCTGCTGTTCTGCCCATGCCTGCAGTTGTGTGTCCGGCTTTTCACGTAACTGCTGACTCAGTGTTTCCTGCTGCTTCAGGAACCGGCGGTTTTCTGGCGTATTCACGTTTTCCGAAGCATGGGCAGAAAGAAACAATCCTGCTGTCAGGGCGAATAAAATGTATATTTTTTTGTTCATAGAATTCTCCTGCAAACAGACAGTAATTAATTGTCATAATGAGGCACTCAATAGAGCGAGTCTGGAGATAACTGACGCCATGTTAAACACAACGAAGATCGTTGATTAACTTCTTTCTCCATTTGTCTTTTTTCTGAGACTGGCAGCAATTAATTGCCAGTCTCTGTATTGCTCTGCTGTTATTACCTTTTTCTCCATACTGAAAGTGACCGGGATACAGGGAGAGATACATCCTGATGCAAGGGGTGCTGCGGGCCACATTGTTTCTGTTTTTTTCATCTTTTATCCTTTTACTGTTCAATTATCCTGAATTAAACAATCCCGGATATTCACTCTGTTAAATCATTAATTCATTTCTGACCGATGCACATAAAATGAGTCAGGTATTACCCGTTATTCTCTTCTTCATTTTTGTTTAATCTCTTTCCCGGCAGAAACTCATCAGAGCAGAGACATTCCAAAAAAACAGCCGCCCAGGCGCATAAAAAAGTTGTTCCCAGATATAGCCTGATAACTCTGATCCTGTCTGACACATCACTTCTCTGCCATTCACTGATAATGTCACAGATAACATTTTCAAGCATAAAATAAAACAACACCGTGAATAGCATCACCAGTGCAAAAGGAAACAATTTTAATGCTTTGCCTGTCAAACGAATGAACACACAGGATATACTCATATACATATGAATGTATTTACTGCTTAATTTCTTTTCCATTTAAAATATTCCTCTTTTTGTTTAAGTTACAGAAATACACTGTTACGTTTACGCCACATCAGGTAGCCGAAGTTTTTCTTTGTGTCAGGCGGATTTTTTTCCCGTCTCCCGGCGCATCACACTGCGCCCGAACGGATGGCACTGCGCGCTGTCAGGGTACATGTTCACCACCAGGTGTTTTTAACAGATAATCAGAAAAAACAGCACACAAAATAAACACAATTACACACTCAAGGAAAATCCACAGGTATTTACGTTCAGCACTGGCATGCAGCCTGATAATACAACCATCATAGTCATACCGTGTCACAAACTGCAGGTATTTCCGTATATCTTTCAGAACATCAATTAACGACTGAATTTCAACTGCAAGGAATGACTGACGCCCATCTTCCCGCACTACCCGGAACTTCTCATCCCGCAATAAAAATATTATAAAACCAACCTGTCCGGGTGATGGATAATAGTGATGATGTAACATCCATTGAATATCTGCAATTCCACGCTGAATATCATCTTTTTCACATAGTCTGGTGAGCGGCCGGGTATTCATCCGATGAAACACCGCCAAAAGGGCCTGTTTGACATAAGCAAAATCATTTACTCTTGTCCCTTCACTCATTTAATATCACCCTTAAACATCTGTTAATGTGTCAGTTTCGGAGTGCAAATGGTCATAATACTGATATTCTTATCGCTGTTGTTAACGGTCCTGCTTCGTTTTCAGTACATCGCAATGGCGGAGCATTCATTATTCAGACGCAGAATAATTAATCTCATTTTTTCAGGAGCAGATATAGCAGAATAAAACTGAACACAGACCAGCAAAGCCCGACTGGATCTTTAGCCTGCAAAGAAAAAGCGGCAATCCCGGAAAAATAACAGCCGGATACGGTAATACATAATAACCCGGGATACCCTGCACTCAACAATCCGGATAAAACCAGAAATACGGGGATCACCACTATACCTGTCAGCATCACAGATGCTTTTGATGATCCCCACGGACGGTAAAACCAGCGTTGTTTTAATACGTTGCCTGCAGCCTCAAGTAAATCAATCTGTCTTTCCAGAGACATCACCACGTCAGAATGTCGCCCATAAACTTCAACTGCCTTCATCCTGGCCATCCATAACTGTGCACACAATTCATAAATTTGTGCAGGTGTTACCCATTTTCCTCCGGACAAACGAGCAGCGACGTTATCCATCTCTTCTGCGATCTCCCTCAGAGAGATAAACTGTCGTAATGGCTCCGTGTTCAGTGAAAGACTGACCTGTCTGAGGATTGATACTAGTTGCACTTTACTGTTGCGCATCACATTTTCCCGATTACAGGAACACACAGTTACGTTTACGCCACATCAGGTAACCGAAGTTTTTCTTAGTGTTGGGCGGATTTTTTCCCATCTCCCAGCGCATCACACTGCGTCCGAACGGATGGCACTGCCCGCTGTCCGGGTACATATTCACCATCTGATAACGCCAGCGCGCTTTGGGAAGTATGGGCGACGGATATTCATAACAGACAGCCACATCCACGCCGATGGTGTTCATTATCATTCCCTGACGGTGGAGCTTGAACGCCATCCGCTCACTGACCAGCAGGGAGGACTGCAGCGGGCTGGATTCATTGCTCACCCAGCCATTAAACGGATACATACTGCCCTGCGAACCGGCACACCAGAACAGAATATCCAGCGGCTTGTTAAAGGCACTGGCAATGGCATCCGCCGCACAGGCTCCCTGTGCTATCGGATTTGCAAAAATGACCGCCTCCGGATTGAGGATGGTGGTCAGGCTGCTGTCCGTCCAGGTAGGGTCAATTTCTGACAGATAGGCAATATCCAGGTCTCCGCCTTCCAGGCACCCCAACGACGTGATGATGTTCAGCCAGTACGTCAGCGGGTATTTGTACCAGTGAACGTGATAGAACGCCCCGTTCACCTGTTTATCTTCTTTTTTAGCCGTACCCTGTGCCGTTTTCCCGAATTCCGGCAGACTGAACCCCAGATTAACCATGCATCCCGGTGAGCGGCTGACATCCGTCAGTGCCATCGGCTCCCAGTAACCAATAGCCAGCCCGATACGTTTAAAAACAGGGGGAGGAGCCGGGCAGAACTGGATCGGCATTGACGGGTTTGCCGTATCCGGCACCTTTCCCTGGCTCACTTTTGTGCTGCCCAACGAGAGAGGGAAAATGCAGCTCCAGCAAATATCCGTGATCGGGTTAACAAATCGCCCTTCACAGGCAGCGTCCGCTGACACAGTGGGAACATGGCCAGTCAGCAGCAAAACCACACACAACCACATATACCGTTTCATTTCTTCCCCTCCCCGACCGGAATAAACTCCACCTTCAGGAAACGATCGCCACTGACAGCGCTCACCCGTGCCGGCACCTGATCAATGCCGAGACGCTGGCAGATCACGCCGTTCTGATCAAAGTAAACACGACTGTCCAGAGCCTTCTGCATCTCCGGGATACTGCCCTGCACCAGGATAATTTTGCTTTCCAGTGTGGGAGGTATCTGGCGTTTCATCCATTCAATCTGCTCAGGATCATCACCGTTGATGAAATACAGCGTCTGGTTAAAAGGCACATACTGCAGCGGGTTCATCACCTCCCCCTGGCGGGCGAAGATACGACCTTCGTTATCCCGGATATCCGCAGCCAGTCTGACCGACGGGTCAAACAGCCGGCTGCTGTATTTCTCCGTCCGACCGATACCGGGCACGGCAGGGGGCCGCAGGCTGTTGCGGATCACCCGCTCCTTAAAGGCATCCATTTTCCGGCCCATCTCACCGGACTGCTCCAGTGCCGTCAGGCGCTGCATAATCACCGTCAGCATGTCCGGCTCCTTTACCGGCCACAAATCCCCCCAGGTGCCAAGATCGGCTGCGGACACACTCTGCCCCCATATCAGCAGGGCAATCAGCCCCCGGTATTTCATGGTTCTGCCCTCATTCGCCGGGCAATATCCTGCTGGATTTCACGGGTGATATCCGGTGCCCCCTGTACCACGGCAGGCGACACCAGAATGACAGCGTGGTGCTTCTGCTGCCACGTCTGCAGACTGGCCTCCAGTGCCGCGTTAAAACGGTCAGCCAGCGCCTTCGACTGCGCTTCTGACAGTTTTTTCTGGCTGGCGCTGTCAAAAAACGCATCCACAGTCTGTTTCATGTTGAAGGCGACGGTTACCGGCGTGTTCAGTCTGACAATGGCGTAACTGACGGCTGCGTTCAGTAACACCATTGCCAGGCATCCCGGCACCATCCACCACCAGTGGCAGCGTTGACGGGCTGTAACATCAGTCGTTTTTTGCGTTGTGATCATGCAACACTCCTGTATTTCTCATGTTCTTCCAGCCAGGCCTCCAGCGAAGCCATCTCCGGGCCTGACTTCTTCCACGCCAGCTGCCACACCGCCTCATGAATACTCAGCCCCTCTTTACGTTTCTGCTGCACAAACTCAAAATCCGGGCCGTCAGAGCTGTACATGGCGCGGCTTAACGGGTCCACAAACAGACGGTGCCAGGAGGAATGGTTTTCCACCTGCAACAGGAAGGAACTGAACCACTGATCTTTGGCCGCACCGAACTTGCCAATCATGTCACGCTGCAGTGGAAGAAACTGGTCCGGATACAGCTGGTTGTATTTCGCGAACTCCTTCGCACTCTGTTTGAGGATAATTTTGTAGGAGGAGTTACCCCATGCCGCACGGGCAGCACTGGACGCCTTGTCAGAGTCAAAGTCGACGATGTTCTGTGTGATGGTGATATAGGCACCGGTATGACGGCGGGCGGTACGGTAACCTTTCTCAATAAATTCACCGACCTTGTGATTTTTGAAGTCCAGCAGACGCCAGCCTTCATCAATAACGTTCAGTTTCTTGAAGTTACGCGGCGTGCGGTACATCCTGTTCTCAATGTAAATAATAAGGCTGAACATCACCGCAACCAGCAGGGACGGACGGTCTTCCAGTCCGCCCAGCTCCAGCACCACCATTCTGGCATCATCCCGCAGGGACGGCTCATCGGAGTTAAAATACCGGCCGTAAGTGCCGTTGGCAGTGTACTGGTCAAGCAGCACAATCATTTCGTCCAGACGGCTGCGGATGGTCGGTGACTCAGCATACTGCTCGCTGTCACTGGCGTTTTTCAGGAAATCCACCACGTCATCAATTCGTGCCCTGTTCTCTTTGGCCAGCCATGATGCCCTGACTGCCTGCAGCAGCAGACCTTCATGCACTTCATCCAGGTTACCGTTGGGGCTGGCCATCACCGACAGCTGGTCGCGGACACGCTCCGCTGACTGGTCAATATCGGTGATGTTCGCAAACGGGTTAAAGCGCAGGGTTTCACCGTCCAGATATACGCCCCCCATGTTCTCACACAGGGACTTGTAGCCATCCCCCATGTCGAACACCACGGCAAAGCCCCCGGAGTCCAGCACGCTGCGGATAAGTGGCTGTATCAGCCCTGTCTTACCGGCCCCGGATGTTCCACAGACCGCCATGTTGTAGTTGGTGTTATTCATCCCCCGGAAGAAAATATCGATAAACGCCAGCTGGTTACGGTAGGTGGGCGCCAGCAGACCTGCCGGTGTCAGGGGGTTATCCGCCACTAACGGCATCAGGTTGGCCACATTAAAGCTCTCTGCGCGCTGAACCACACCGGCCTCTTTCAGCTGTCTGAACAGCCCTTTCCCGGCCATAAAGGGCAGGCAGGTCAGGAAGTTGCGCATGTGGTTAAAGCGCGGTGAAATCAGCTCAAAACCGTTTTTACGGAAGCTGTTCAGGATGTCCTGCTCCACTTCCAGCGCCGTTTCATTATTGTCCTTGCAGAATGCGGTGATGTTGAGGAAGTAGGACACGACAGAAGACTGACCTGAGCCCAGCCGCTGGCGCAGTTCCCCCCACTCCTTCGCTTCTTTCTCCACGGACGGAAACCATTTGGCATAGGAGGTCTTCGACTTCTTCTCCAGGTCCATGTACTTCAGGTTGGCTTCGCTGTGGGTTTTCACCTGGTCTTCCACCACCAGAGTCAGCGTCAGAATGAACGGGCAGGAGATGGACAGTTCCGGGTTCAGCAGGTTGCTGTAGTTGTCGGCCATGTTCCACAGGAAGGCGATTTCCGGGTTACGGGCCAGATGGAAATTCAGGATACGGGCAGTGCTGTTCCTGCCGTTCTCACGCAGTCCCAGCGTCAGGTAATCTGCCCGGACCTTCAGGTCAAAACTGTCCTCCACGCACTGATAATTCAAATCAGAATACGGGTCCAGCTGACGTCTTTTCGGGTACAGGGAGTCCGGGTTATGGTTAATCATCTCCCCGACAATATCGATGAAAGCCTGTGCATCCACCGTCTGCGTGGTGATATATGCTCCCTGCAGAGACGCCCGGATGATTTTCACCAGGTTTTCCATTTCCAGAATGTCGGCCCGGCTTTTTTTCTTCGAGGGAGAACAGTACGAGATAAACACCCGGTAATGGCGCAGGGTCAGAGGCAGGTTCAACCCTTCCGGCAGCGGAAACAGTGTTTCTGCGGCTTTCATGTAATAGGCCCGGGTAATGGCGTTAAACCGTTCTGCCTGTTCACCTGACCAGGAGAACTCACGCAGCCCGTACTCAATCCGCTCGCCAACCAGCTGGCTGGACATCAGATGGATACACAACGGAATACCGCGCGGCAGTTTGGTGCGCAGCATATGATCGAGAGCCTCCACAATGGACTCATTCGCCCCATTGATGGGAATGGCTTCCAGCATAAAGCCCATCGTGGTGTCATTCATGAACAGACCGGACTCCTGGTTATAATCACGGTACGGCAGCAGACGGCTGAACTGCGGGAAGCTCATTTCGCCCAGAACTTCATTGGCCTTTGCGGATTCGTCAGGCAGTTTCAGTGCTGTGACGAGGGAGTTAACCGCCTGAGTGACGGCCTCAAGTGGGTTATTACTCATATGAGTATTCCTTAGTGCGTTTAAAAAAGGAAAATATCAGTCTGTGGCCGTGGATATATCACGCAGTGCCATTCTTAAAACCACAGCACAAATAAGAGATGGAGGCTTTTAACAGGAAACCAGGATTACAATTAACGTTCCTTTGCTGAATCAACGTAACCGGCTCATTTAAACCGTCTGGTCTGTTTCCTCCGGCTCTACAAAAATAATGTCCATCATTTTTAATGGACACTATCGTATGAAACACCGGACCTGGATCACTGAAGCTTTACGTCTTCACTTTGAAGAACATTTACCCCGGGTTGTGGCCGGGCGTCGCCTGGGTGTACCAAAATCAACAGTTTGTAGTATGTTCGTGCGCTTTCGGAGAGCTGGCCTTTCGTGGCCTTTGCCCGCAGGCATGTCGGAGCAGGAACTTGATGCCTGCCTTTACGGACAATTTTCCACGGTACCAGTCGTACGTCCTGAAAGCACCGTTATATCCGAAGCCCCCGTGGTAAAAAAACGTCCCCGGCGGCCCAACTTCCCTTATGAGTTTAAAATCGCCTTAGTGGAGCAGTCACTGCAGCCCGGAGCCTGTGTGGCGCAGATCGCCCGGGAAAACGGAATCAACGATAACCTGCTCTTCAACTGGCGCCATCAATACCGGAAAGGTGGCCTGCTGCCTTCCGGAAAAAATATGCCGGCACTGCTTCCCGTGACGTTAACGCCGGAGCCGGATAATAAAATCCCGGCCCCCGCACAGGAACCAGAGCAGATAAATACACCGTCCGACAGTCTGTGTTGTGAGCTGGTTCTGCCGGCCGGAACTCTCAGGCTTAAAGGTAAACTGACGCCGGCGTTATTACAGACACTTATCCGCGAAATAAAAGGGAGCAGCCACTGATGATATCTCTCCCTGCAGGTTCGCGTATCTGGCTGGTTGCAGGTATCACCGATATGCGAAATGGCTTTAACGGCCTGGCATCAAAAGTTCAGAACGTCCTGAAGGATGACCCGTTCTCCGGACACCTGTTCATCTTCCGCGGACGCCGGGGTGACCAGATAAAAGTGTTGTGGGCTGACAGTGACGGACTGTGCCTCTTCACCAAACGCCTGGAGCGGGGCCGCTTCGTCTGGCCAGTCACCCGTGACGGCAAGGTGCACCTTACTCCGGCTCAGTTATCCATGCTTCTTGAAGGTATCAACTGGAAGCACCCGAAACGAACGGAACGCGCTGGAATCCGCATATAACCCGTTGTAAAGTGAGGATATGGACACCTCACTTGCTCATGAGAACGCCCGCCTGCGGGCACTGTTGCAGACGCAACAGGACACCATCCGCCAGATGGCTGAATACAACCGCCTGCTCTCACAGCGGGTGGCGGCTTATGCTTCCGAAATCAACCGGCTGAAGGCGCTGGTTGCGAAACTGCAACGTATGCAGTTCGGTAAAAGCTCAGAAAAACTTCGTGCAAAAACCGAACGGCAGATACAGGAAGCACAGGAGCGAATCAGCGCACTTCAGGAAGAAATGGCGGAAACGCTGGGTGAGCAATATGACCCGGTACTGCCATCCGCCCTGCGCCAGTCTTCAGCCCGTAAACCGTTACCGGCCTCACTTCCCCGTGAAACCCGGGTTATCCGGCCGGAAGAGGAATGCTGTCCTGCCTGTGGTGGTGAACTCAGTTCTCTGGGATGTGATGTGTCAGAGCAACTGGAGCTTATCAGCAGCGCCTTTAAGGTTATCGAAACACAACGTCCGAAACAGGCCTGTTGCCGGTGCGACCATATCGTGCAGGCACCAGTACCTTCAAAACCCATTGCACGCAGTTATGCCGGAGCGGGGCTTCTGGCCCATGTTGTCACCGGGAAATATGCAGACCATCTGCCGTTATACCGCCAGTCAGAAATATACCGTCGTCAGGGAGTGGAGCTGAGCCGTGCCACACTGGGGCGCTGGACAGGTGCTGTTGCTGAACTGCTGGAGCCGCTGTATGACGTCCTGCGCCAGTATGTGCTGATGCCCGGTAAAGTCCATGCTGATGATATCCCCGTCCCGGTCCAGGAGCCGGGCAGCGGTAAAACCCGGACAGCCCGGCTGTGGGTCTACGTCCGTGATGACCGTAACGCCGGTTCACAGATGCCCCCGGCGGTCTGGTTCGCGTACAGTCCGGACCGGAAAGGTATCCATCCACAAAATCACCTGGCCGGTTACAGCGGTGTGCTTCAGGCCGATGCTTACGGTGGTTACCGGGCGTTATACGAATCCGGCAGAATAACGGAAGCCGCGTGTATGGCTCATGCCCGGAGAAAAATCCACGATGTGCATGCAAGAGCGCCCACCTACATCACCACGGAAGCCCTGCAGCGTATCGGTGAACTGTATGCCATCGAGGCAGAGGTCCGGGGCTGTTCAGCAGAACAGCGTCTGGCGGCAAGAAAAGCCAGAGCCGCGCCACTGATGCAGTCACTGTATGACTGGATACAGCAACAGATGAAAACACTGTCGCGTCACTCAGATACGGCAAAAGCGTTCGCATACCTGCTGAAACAGTGGGATGCACTGAACGTGTACTGCAGTAATGGCTGGGTGGAAATCGACAACAACATCGCAGAGAACGCCTTACGGGGAGTGGCCGTAGGCCGGAAAAACTGGATGTTCGCGGGTTCCGACAGCGGTGGTGAACATGCGGCGGTGTTGTACTCGCTGATCGGCACATGCCGTCTGAACAATGTGGAGCCAGAAAAGTGGCTGCGTTACGTCATTGAACATATCCAGGACTGGCCGGCAAACCGGGTACGCGATCTGTTGCCCTGGAAAGTTGATCTGAGCTCTCAGTAAATATCAATACGGTTCTGACGAGTCGCTTACTTAACCGTCGCGCCTCTGCCATTTCATTTCTTTTTCTGCATTCTGATGCAATTTTATTTGCTTTGCCAAGGGTTAAAGGTTCAGACTGATAATTAAGTGTCTCCTGAAATGCTTCTGCTGCACAGGGAGTTTCCTGTAAAATCTCTGTCAGTTGTTCTGGTGTTGCAGGTTGTTGCTCAAGGTAATCATTGTAGAAAAGACCACATATCAACATAGCCATAACACCAACAAATACAAAAGACAGAAAATATTTTAAATATATCGACTTCATTTCATTTTAGCCTTATATAATTCCCACTGTCGGATATACTACTCATACTGAGCTACTGGCACATTAACGATGACTCCGGTACAGTCCAGTTTATTAACCGGTCAGTAAATGCGCCTGTCGGTATATTCACATCCAGAAGCTTACAGTCATTTTTCCAGTATCTCCCGACGTCCAGTTCATCCATCGTGCATGACTGACTGGCGAACACAACAGGCGTAATAAAAGAAAAACATCCAATAAGCGCACTACAAGCTAATGTTTTTCCTCTGCTGATCTGCAGACTGAATTTTTCAGGGATAACAAACATAGCCAGTGCGTTAACAACACAGATAACCACAAGAAAGAGGAGCACGCATATAAACCAGTCGATATTATTTCCTTCGAAGTAGTAAGCACTCATTGCCCACCACCATTCAGTGTTTCCATCAAATTGTTCAAAGGTTCATTTGTTTTAACTTCAATACATCTGTACACATACATCCGTATTTGGCATAGGTGTAATATTCCAGATACCACCACCAACATTTTTCATCAGCACAAGAAAAACAAAGGTATGCATTCTTTATTACCTCCAGTGAAATATTAATCACTGAATATTCCTTCAGTTAACTTATGAGGTTATAAAACACAGCAGATTTTCATTCGGATTTATTCTCTTCAGTAAACTTCCGGATGGTATCCTGTTCACGCTGACGAGTGGCAGACTCCTGCATTGCATCCACTTTCTCCTGCCAGAGACGCCGGATATCCTTTTCATCCCGACCAGTCAGTTTTTTACCGGACAGCAGACGGTTAAGCAGTTCCTGTCTCGCATCCGGTACGTCTTCAGTCAGACGCATAAGCTGAAGCAGGCTCTGACGGCTGAGGACCATGAGTGATTCCGGCAGGAGGGTGAAGAAGAAAATAAAAAAGCATACCGCACCACAGCAGGCAAGGACCGCAAACAGGATTTTCAGATATATACCATCAACGCCGAACGCAGCAATAATACAGGGAATCCATGCAATACACGCACAAAACGCCAGGATGTTATATATTCGGTTATGTCTGCGATATATCTGTTGATGTTCATCCAGAATAAAATCTATTTTTTCAGCTTCTGATTCATGCATAGTGTTTCCTCTGTTTTTCCTGATATGCCTGACATTCAACGCATAAAGTGACACCTGAAAATATTTTCCTCCGGGCTTCCGGAACAGGATTTCCGCATGCTTCACAGAGATAAACAGGAATACCATGAACATTTATTTTCTGGCGTATCCGGTTTATTCCTGTCATGGTCAGTTGTTCTGTCACTGAATATGCTTCATCGGCTTCATCACTCACGGAATATTCCTCCCGACATGTTCTGACACGCTACCGCCCATCCCTTTTCACGCACAGGGCACTCGTTTTACAGGCAGATTTTGAATACAGAAAGCCCGCCGGCATTGCCGGCTGATATACAACTTCAGGGCCAGTTAATTAATACGTGGTTTTCCCCACGCAGACGGTTTAATAACAAAAAACACACTGGATGGCTGATGATAAACATCCTGATTATCAATATAAGGCGCTATCCATAATGCCGCCGTCTGTTCACCCGTTCTTAGCGGACGGGGAGGCGTTACCGGCGCAACTGAACTGACCGGAACAACCGTTTTCACTTCCCGGGCAGCAGTAAACAGCGGGCGTGGTGCCAGCAGTTTCTGCTCCGGAAGTGCCGTCACAGCAGGCCTGCTGCGGGACGGCGTTGTCGCCGCAACGGCCTGCACTGGCGTGGTCCGGAAGTTCCCGTCAGCCAGGCGCGGCAGTGATGCCGCAACCGGCTTTGCTTCTGAGGACTGCTCCAGTTTTTTGGCCTTCTCATTGGCCTGCTCCATCGTCATACAGGTATCGGATGTGGTGGCATCACACTCAAAATCGGAGTTCGTTCCGGCACAGCCAGAAAGTAATAACGTCCCCAGCAGCGGAATAAATAAAGAAATCGGCTTCATTGTCCTTCTCCTTTTTTATTACTCCCCACAACAGAAGAAATGAATTCAGCCATCAGATTTGATTTTCCTGCACAGGGTTGTCCGAAGATTGCTGTATTTCCAGGAGAAGAAAACAAACTCATCGACATCCCCTTCTTCATCACACCGACAGCAGCCATATTAAAATTGTGCGGCAATAATTCAGGACTGAATTTCTCCTGTGCAGGAAGTACGATTCCTGTGGTGCAGTTACTGAGAACAGCATGCATAAAATCATCTGATATGCGTTTATCCGGCACAGAGCGGGCAGTAATAACATGAATATTACGCATGTTCATTTTTATCTCCGTTGTTTCTGTTTGTTCTGTTATCAGGGAAATAAGCATGGCATTTCCTGATTTTTCCCGGCAGGGAAGCGTCTTCAGCAAGTACTTCCCTCAGTCGTTCATCTGCGGTTCCCACCCGGACACATTTCATTTTTCCGGGCCACATCGGATATTTCCCGGTGCCTGCCGCAAACGACATAAACATCAGTGCCAGTGTTGCCCATAATGCGGTGACCAGTTGCATCAGTGACCGGTCAGTCTCCCTGGCATACTCTGTGGCTCCAGCATTGTGGTAATGGCAGATTTCTTTTTCTTCTGCTCCGGGAAGGTCTGAGGAAGAAAACCGGCATTCACTGACCGGAAACAGCCCGGCAGTGGCTGTCTGTCTTACAAAGTTAATCTCCTGAACCAGTAATTTCCCCGGCGTGGTGTTGTCCTTCCATAAAACAAATAACGCCATCAGGGCCATTGTGGCCAGTGGCAGAATGACGGTGTATTTCAGACACCAGAACAGTCCTCGCAGAAGCCGGGCGACAACATACCGGGCGGCATGGCACGCCTGACAGGACGACGTATTATTTGCCATCGTTGCCCCCTTCCTGACCACCGGCCATAAACTGCTGCGGATTCAGGTCGCCCAACTGTTTCAGCATCTGGTCGGTATTCAGACCATTCAGGTGACTCTCTGCGGATGGCGGATTCGGCACGGGACTTCCCGGGTTACTCTCTTCCTCCTGCCCCTGTGCCTGCTCCAGCGCCATCTCTTCCACGGTTTTCAGCTGGAAACCGTCCTGGAACACCACGGTCACTTCATTACCCGCCCCGATGGGTATCACCGGGTGATACTGCTCAGCGCGTTTGATGTAGTAGTCACTGAGGGTCTGTGCCGCTTTCGATGCACCGCCACCGATACCCATTTTCAGGACATCGCCGGCCCCGTAAGCGGCAGTGGCACCCAGCCCGACAGCCGGCTGGGAAGCGCGCTCCATTCCCTGACCGATACCGTCAACAAATCCCGCGCCCCATGCCCAGCCGAGGATTTTGCCGTTACGCATCACCACTTCACCCTTGATACCGTTCTTGCCCCGGAAGCTGACATGTCCCTTAACCGGCATATCGATGGTTTTGCCCTCCTTCAGGCAGCTGATATTGCGGGTACGCACGATGGCACGCTCACTGGAGACATCCCCCCAGGCTTCCAGCCCCACAAAACATCCCGTTGCGTCATAGGTTTTGCTGTTCGGCATTTCCACCAGGCCGGTAATACGCAGCTGCATCGGCACCGTGGATTCATTACCGGTGACAGAGGCATTGGCATCCGCCCCTTCAATCAGAATGGCTTTCGCAAAACTGCCTGACGGAATGTACGGCAGGGACGGAGTTTGCTTTGTGCCGGCATCATAGCTGAACGTTTTACGCTGTATCCGGTTCGGCACCGGCACAGACTGGTACGTCACCTGTGGCGGCGGCGTGGTTCCGTTGCCCGGATAGAACGTGGTGGGCGGTGGCACTGCACCTGCCCCCTGCGGCGGAAAAGCAACGGGCGCATTACCGGGCTGAGGCTCCCCCTCCGGACCGGGAGGGGATGCCGGCATCTGTGGCACAGGCTCTCCGGTCACTGTCACGGGATTCGCGCCCAGGGCTTTCACCTGCTCTGCCAGCGCAGCATTCTCCTGCCCCAGCTTTTCAATGCGACGCTGGTCATCACCACGCTGTTTGTTCAGAACATCCATCTCACGACGGATTTCCTCATACTGCTTCTGCATCTGTGCCGCCGTCACCTGCATCTCTGTGGTGGCATGCTGACGCACCTTGTCATCAAAGGTGGTATCCACAACACCGGTCATATCCGGCACAGGCTCCTGCTCTGCAACGGCATCAGTGTTCCCGGACATATCCATATCAGACAGATAAAGCGCACCACCAATTGCTGATACCGATCCGACAATCACAATCCCCAGCCACAGGAACTGCTTGCGTTTCACAATGGTGTTGATACTGGCCATCAGTTGCCCTCCCCGTCACGAATGACGTACACATCCATACGGGCAGCGGCCAGTAACTGGCTGACAGGCTGGCTGAACATCACCGCCCGGGTTCCCGGCTGCCAGAAATCACTTTCCCGGATATTCAGCGCAGACAGCGTTTTATTTTCCACGGTAAAGCGCACCATCTTCAGGTGATTCCCCGTCCATACGGCTTCAGCTTTTGCGGACATTCCGGCAGGGGCCTGCAGGGTTTCCTGTGTCACGGGGATCTGATACCAGCCTTCCGGCAGTTTTCCGGCACGGACCGCCTGACTGATGGAAACCAGCAGGGATTCGTAAGGCGTGGATGTTTCCCATGCACCGGCAGTTTCTCCTGTTCCGCGCAAATCGCTGACCAGCTGAATGGTACGCCCGGCTCCTTCACGGGGAACGGCCTGAATGGAAAGGTTAAGACCACGTTCTGTTTCCAGAATGAACGTAAAAGGCTTCTTGTTGACGGTGGCCACCACCACACCACCGGACGCGGTCTGCTCATTATTGGTCAGGGCACCATCCAGACTGTTCACGGCGATAATCCGGTCACCGGGGACGGTAAACAGATTCGGGCTGGTATTACTGATGGCAATACTTGCCTGACCGCCATTGACCATCGGAACCACTGTAGGTGCCAGTGTGCCGTTTCCTGCCAGCACGCTGCCGGAAAAAAGCAGGCAGGCGGATATTATTAGTGTCTTATTTTTTCTCATCGTCTGTTTCCCCGAAATTATCCAGCCAGGTCACCCCGTTTTCCCGTTTCAGAATAAGAATGTAATGTTTGATATCAGTGAAAGGTTCGGAGTTACCAATCCATGTTTTCCGAATCCCACGGATTTCCACACGACCATATTGTGGCCAGACACGAACACTGGTCTGGAAAAAAGCAGAATTCACGTTATCTTTTTTGATGAGCTTTGCTTCTTCGGCCAGAATCACTTTCATCTGGTTCTGTGCGCCCGGACGGATATACTGCAGAAGTGCCTGGTGAGAAGCATCGACAATTTCCGGTGAGACATTCAGGCGCAGGGCAATAAACGCCAGCGCCATCTGCTGCAAAAAAGAGGCATCAGCACTGTTCTGTGATACTGCAAAGGGCATATTAAACCCCATCGGTGTCACGGCAGTACGCTGTTCATTCTGAAGGCGGTAATTATTCACCCCCTGAATCACGTTAACAGCCAGACTGAGAACAATGAGCAGGGACATAAATATAAAAGCAATGGCCAGTACACGACTGGTACTTAAGCGGGCACCGTGTTCCATATAACAATCCAGGTATCAGTTCTATTTAATCCACTGCCGGAAACACGAATCAGGAACATTATGAAAAATACCGCGAAGCAGGACTGTTGGCATATACCAGTAAATAAGATCCCGTAACCAGGAGCTGCCCCGCCCTTTTTTCAGTTTTTTAATTCCGAAATAAACCAGAACCGCTGCACCAATACCGAAAAGATATTTCGATGTTGTGATACCCCAGCCAATACAGATCGCTGCGGGGATCAGTTCATCCAGTGGCAGGCCAAACCAGCGGCTCTGGTTGGTCAGTGTTTCCGGGAAACGATATTTCTTAAGTTTATTCTCGTCTCCCGACATCGTTTTATTTCCTGTCAGAGGCCAACGACGGTCATACCTATAGCAATAAATACAGATATGATGGCAAAACCGGCCAGGAACTTGACGTTTTTGGTCATCATGTACATGACCGCCCCGACCAGCACTTCAGCCAGAACGACCCATTTAACAATACTGGAGTCCTTACCAAAGGTGGCTTTGACGGTGTCATTACCGGACTGCATGAGGTCCTGACCGCCAGCAGCCAGGGCCGCCTGAGGGAAGAACATCATCAGAACAGCAGCCGGGATCACAGCGCGAAGCAGGCAGAGCATATTCAGACGAGTGAATTTAGAAAAAAACGACTTCTTTTTGACGGGCGCAGAAGCACCCTGAACACTTAAAACGGCGTCCATATGATTCCTCTGTTTAATATTGATAGATAAAAACTAAAGCTCTTTAAATATTGACTCGCTCTCTTCGGTCACCTCCCTGAATATTTCTTCATTATAAAAATCGGGATAACGTTGCAAATGATCCTGCAACCTCACTAATGCTTCATTTGTTTTCGTTCTTCCACTACGCTCTCTGGCTCCAAGTAATAATTTATTCGTTTCCTCGTCAAGGGTAAGTAAAACCTTTCTACTTGGTGCAGATCTTAAAGCTCCTTTAATCACCCGCCCTCCCATAAATAAAAGAGATTTAGTCAAAATATTTACATAAGACGCACACAAAACAAACAACAAAATAGTAAATTACGTTGACAAAAACCGGCACTTTTAGTGCCGAGAATACTTACATTTCTTTAGAGTGAAGGTTGTTAATATTACTCGCGAAGTATTGATATAGATAAAACAACACATCAGAAATTATAGCATATCGCAACCACTCATCCCTATCTGAGAAACCATAGTGTTTTTTAAAATTCATAAATATTTTTTTAGATTGGTCAATAGAGACATCCATTCTTTGAGCAGAATACTCATGACTATAACCCAAAAGATACGGTATTATCTTATTAAAGCGATATTTATCAGATTCACAACAAAACTCCTTTCCCTTTATAAAAAAGCTACTAACTACGTATCTTTCGAAAAATCTCCAGACAAACAAATTCAAGTTATTCACTTCAGTTCTTTCAACCACCACATCCCATGATACATCATTCAATATTACACCATTAATAATGCTCACTCCATTTGAGGACGAAAAAGCATCAACTTCAGCAGTCTGAAATAAAATTTGCGTATCAATATCAATACCAGAAAACCATATTTCAGAATCACAATTCTGACACTTTATTGAGTGTAAAAAAACAGAGTTTGAGTCTATGAATTTTCCTGACTCTGTGCGGACACAGACTGGATATTTTGCGGATAAAATAATTTCCGGCAGGCCTGATTGACGTATGAGTGCTCTTTCTCTAGTATCCATCGCACACATAGGAACCTCCTCAAAGGATTCTATGGACAGTCGATGCAGGGAGCTTGTCCCTCCCTGCATCGGCGATTTTCAAGTTCAAATTTTAACGTGGCATTAACCACATAATTAATATACTCGTTATGTGGTTAATTGTCATCAAATAGAACCAGATCAATATTCTGTTATTTGAATAAAATCAACTTTTAATTCTTTTTTATTTCTAATCATTTTTTGGAAAAAATCGTTCCATCTCAGATGACACCTTCTCCCGGATATCTTCAACCATATTGGCATATTCAAACTTTGGATTTCCGGAGACATGAGGACTGAGAGACTCAATACCCAAAATTTTCGCTACTGATGATTGTGTTTTTACAACGCATTCAAGAAGTAATTTATTAAACTCAATTTGATTAAACGCGGACTCTTTACGCTCCATCTGAGCTTCATATACACGAAGCCCCAGTTCAAGAAGCATTGAAGCTGTTGCTGAAAAACTGACATCTTTTTCTCTTGCCCCTTCCTGTCGACGCTTCTCAATAATCACATTTATTTTTTCATAAGCATCATTGCTGATATACAGGTTCACCTTAGCCATTAGAGATTACCTTTTTTGAACATAAAATAAAGTTAATTTCGAAACACTAGAGTTCATAATGCAAGCAGGGACGCACCGCTAGCAGCGCCCCTGGCTGTATCCTATAAAAAAATACACCGCGCCGCTAGCAGCCCCCCCTAATATAAAATAATATTTTTTATAAAAATAGTTAGTACCACCCCTACAAAGCGGTGTCGGCGCGTTGCTGTAGCTGCGTTAACGACGCTGCTTTAAATAAATCAGATTTAAACAATATAAATCCACAAATACAACTCAATGATATTAAACGCAAATCAGCAAAAACTTGTTTTTGCGTGGGGTGTGGTGCTTTTGGTGGTGAGAACCACCAACCTGTTGAGCCTTTTTGTGGAGTGGGTTAAATTATTTACGGATAAAGTCACCAGAGGTGGAAAAATGAAAAAATGGATGTTAGCCATCTGCCTGATGTTTATAAATGAGATCTGCCAGGCCACTGATTGCTTTGATCTTGCAGGCCGGGATTACAAAATAGATCCTGATTTACTGAGAGCAATATCATGGAAAGAATCCCGTTACCGGGTTAATGCCATCGGTATTAATCCGGTAACGGGATATGGCAGCGGACTGATGCAGGTAGATTCCCAGCATTTTAACGAACTGGCCCGCTATGGAATTAAGCCGGAACATCTGACAACAGATCCCTGCATGAACATTTATACCGGTGCTTATTATCTGGCAATAGCCTTTAAAAAATGGGGCGTCACCTGGGAGGCCGTTGGTGCATACAATGCCGGATTCAGGAAGACCGAACGCCAGAACCAGAGACGTCTTGCCTACGCATCAGATGTTTACCGGATTTATACCGGGATAAAAAGCAGTAAAGGTATCCGGCTTCCGGCCACGAAGAAATCACTTCCGGAAATTAACAGCGTGCAGAACAATTAATCTTACAGACATTGTCAGATACCGGTTATGCCGCAAAAGCGGCATGGAAGGCCACACACAAAAATATCATATGAGTGACAATACTGACTGGCCGAAGCCCCGCGAAGCGGGAACCCATCTTATATATACCCGGTAACTGCGCAGCCTCCTGCCAGACCATTTTTCGCGGTCACAATATTTACAGACAACCGGAAATCCGGTTGATGAAATTGAGGTATATCAGACGACACAGCGATGCTGAAAAATGATAATATAAGTAAAACCCCGAAAATTTTTTCGGGGCTTTACTTATATTATCATGACTTCCACTTTCTGAACTGTTCGGCAATCACCCATAACGCCTTGTTGATTCTTATATCACCATCAATACCTGTAATGGCTCTTGTCCTGGTATTTTTCCCGGAGGCACTTCGCCCCGATAATCCACCTTTTATCATATTCTCCTGAACCCGCTGCCAGGTTGTCCAGAGATCGTTCTGTTTATCTTCCCGACGACGGGGAGTAATTATTTGTTCAGGCGTCACTGGCGTTTTATTTTCATCTTCATACCTGACCATCAGTGCAGCTCTGCCAAATAAATGTTGCTCGTCACTGTTAAGATGAATTTCTTTCATCGCCTCCATATTATCAGTGACCTTATCAAAGACACCGAGCACTTCATACGCTCCCTCGATAACCTGCCCGACAATATCACCTTTATGTGGAACACGGATTTCGCCAAAATTATTTCCGCACACCAGGCCATTTGTGCAGACAAAACGAAAAATTCCGGGGATCATCTGATAACTGGATGAACCATCATGTGAATTAAGCAGGATAATTTCAGGAACTTCCTGCCCGTTAATATGCCCTTCCCTGCGAAGACGTAACATATGTTTACTGTATTCGCGGCGTCCCAAATCACGAACCCGACTCTGACAGGCAAAGAATGGCTGGAAACCTTCATCACGTAACTTATTGATGATATTGATTGTTGGAATATACGTATAACGTTCACTCCGGGACTCATGTTTATCACCGGAAAATACCGAAGGCACGAACTGCATTAATTCATCATCCGTTAAAGGACGTTCACGACGGATGGAATTATACCGACCAAAACGGGAAGCTAATCGCATAACAGCTACTCCTTTATGAAAGAATAAATTTAATAAAAAATTTTTCCGCTTAATATCATCCCTCCCGATCTCCATTAACAAGATTGCAACAATCAGGAGGGATATTCATCACATCCGGTCAGCAGATCGCCCGGATATCGAGGCCGGCACGCTTAATCTGACGCAGGAACTGTTTGAAGTGATCGGCTTCCGCAATGTTGATATGGCGGAACTGCGTATCCACACCCCGGCTGAGCGCGTAGCTATAGCTGAAGGCCATCTTTTCCGGGTGGCTTTTGCGATATTTTTTCAGCTCAGTCAGGCTGCTGAATTCCAGGACGTCCCACTCTTCCCCGGTGTTTTTTTCCCTCCCGGCAACAAGAATCGTGTACGACGCGGTGTTAACGTGGATATTTCGGGTACTCATCCAGCTTTCTCCTCTCTCTGGTTTTCAGCCCCCATCATCTTGTATGTAATCAACGAGCGATGATTAGCTACCATCGCATGAAGCGGAGAGAACCTACCCCATCATCTTGTATGTAATCAACGAGCGATGATTAGCTACCATCGCATGAAGCGGAGAGAACCTACCCCATCATCTAAGGTAATAACCTTCGTCAACAGCTATAGTCCTCTGCTTCACCTTTCACGCCAGCATTAACATTGAACGGTTGCCAAGAGCTAAGACTCTGCATGAACAAGACAAATTGGCGTGATGGTTATGTGAAAGGAGAAAAAATGCCGATGTACCAGTTAGGTATTGATGTCAGTAAAAACACTCTTGATCTATGCCTCTTACGGGAGGGCATCAAAGGGAGGATCAAAACTCGTAAGCTAAAAAATACTGCTGATGCGGCTAAAGTCGTGGCAGAGTGGCTTAAAAAGCAATCCTGTGAACTGGGCGAAGTTCATATCATCATGGAAGCCACTGGGGTATATCATGAACCTCTGGCTTATGGCCTTCACTTTGCTGGCGCCAGAATTTCTTTAGCCAATCCTCACCGCACAAGGGAATTTGCCAGAGGTATGAATATCCTGACCAAGAATGACAAAGTTGATGCCTGGATGCTGGCTTGTTATGGCTCCCTTAAAGAGCCTGAGGCATGGACTCCACCACCAGAATCTGTGCGGTATCTTAGAGCTCTTTTACGCCGCAGAGACGCTCTTGTTGCAGACAGCACCAGAGAAAAAAACAGACTTGAAAAATCTGTTTTTACAGACAGCCCTGATGCCGTCAGGGCGTCAATTGAAAACATGCTTCAGGAGCTGAGCAATGAGATCGAACATCTTGATGTCCTGATCCAGGAACATATTAAAACTCACCCTGAGCTCAACCAGGATTTCAGACTGTTAACATCAATAAAATCTGTTGGTTACCTGCTGGGATTAAATATGCTGGCAATACTCAAAAGCCATTCATTCGAATCAGCAGAGCAGGCAGCAGCATTCCTTGGTGTAGTTCCGGTAGAAAGGAGATCTGGCACATCTGTAAAGGGAAAACCTAAATTATCTAAAATTGGACCACCGGAGATAAGAACAAAACTTTATCTTGCCGCTTTATGTGGGCTGAGATTCAATCCTGTAATGAAACAGATGTATACGAAGTTATGCCAGAGGGGAAAGTCAAAGATGTGTGCTATTGGAGCATTAATGCGAAAACTTGTGCACTGGTGCTATGGTGTGCTGAAAACGCAGTTACCATTCGACGCTGAATACAACCAACAAAGTCATTATAAAACAACATGTTAATCAACACTATCGGAGCAATACTGAAGCAACATGTTTGTATCTTTTTCCTTCTATCATGGTATTTAACTGAGCATCTGCTCTTTTTATAAAAACTCAGAGAAAATTTCTCCTGAAAATGGAATGTTCAAACATCACATAATTTTCTTGACTAAACACGGTAGCTGTTGAGTTTCGGGAGCCGCGGTTTTGACGTTTTGCGGGGACCTGCTCTTTGTTCCCTCCGGTATTCACCATCACCTGTTTGAGAACCTTCGCCGCAAGGGGCATCACTGCCACGGCCTGACGCACCTGTCCTGGGCAGAACGCAAAATTTTTTACCGGGTTTTGGGTAAAAAATTTTGTGGGCTGTTCATTTACCCTGGACAGTCAGTGCGGCAGGTTGTGGCTGTATCAGCCCCCGGCGACAGGGGCTTAAACAGGTGAATGGCACCGGACACAACAACGGGCAGGGACCCGCCGCAACGACGTGAAGCGCGGTTTGCGAAACGGCGTTGCGCCTTACATCCCGGCGGCCTTTTGCCGGGATGCAGGGAGCGCAGGCCACGGCGCGACAGAGGCGGCGCGACCGGAACGGTCGCTGCAAGCCCGGGGTTTTCACGCATCGGACCGTAGCGACAGCCCGAAACCGCGCCAGCGGGTTCGGCGGAGACTGGCAGGTGCGCCAGCAGCTGCCTGTCGGAGTCGGGCCTGACGACCGGATGCCGCCAGGCAGCCGGGAGCCGAAGGTGCGCCCGGCAGACAGGACAACACTGCAGTAGTCAGAATCAGAGCGGCAGGAAAAAGAAGAGCAGTAGCAGTAGCAGTAGCAGTAGCAGTAGCAATAGCAGTAGCAGTAGCAGTAGCAGTAGCAGGAACAACAACATCATCAGTAACAGACAAATGACAGGTCTGAAAAGACAGAAGCCCCCATCAGAACGTCCGCGTAATGAAAGGGGCGGCGCGTGAGCGCGGCCCCTTTCAGCGCCACCGGCGCGCGGTCTTTTCCCGGCGCGGGCAGACAGGCATTTATCCTCCCGCCTGCCCGGCGTCATCAGGCACGCAGACGAATAATCATCGTCGGAACACGGGTATAAGCAAACGTACCGCGTGGCAGCTCCTCGCGGACGTCAGAAAACGGTAACAGCTTCTCCTGCTGGCGCGGCCCGTTCAGACAGACGGCAACCAGCACGCCCCCCCGGACGCAACAGGGAAAAAGCCCGCAGGATATGCCGGATATCCTGCCCGTGACTGAACGGCGGATTCATAATAATCCGGCTGTAATACTGCGCCGGCTGCCATTCCATGAAGTCACCATGCTGCACCCTGACACCGTTAAAATTTTCCCGCAGATACCGGACCAGTCCGCTGTTAATCTCCACCGCATCACACATGGCCCCCGGCGCGGTATCCCGAATCGCCCGCAGTATGGCTCCGGTGCCGGCAGAGGGTTCCAGAATGTGATCACGGTTGCTGATCTCCGCCAGTGTCACCAGGCGCTTACAGACCGGGGCAGGTGTCACAAAAAGCTGAGATTCAGCCCGGATTTCAGCAACCGGCGCGGCGTTATCCAGCCTTACGCGCATCAGCCGGATACGTTCTCTTAACTGACTGTGCATGTCATTATCTCCGTCATACCCCGGGGCTTTTCCCCGGGGATAAGCCTTATTTCTGCGGGATTTCCGTGATTTTCATGTCGGTGATATACACATTCACCAGGCGGAAATTATTGTCCATTGTGCGGCGGTAACGATATGCCCCGTGGTCTTCTGCCTCTGCCACACTGCGCACGGCCTTACAGTCCCGGGGCAGGGCAGCCCACTGTGCCTTTGTCATTTCCCGGAAACCTTCTCCCGGATAGTTGACAACAGGCGGGCGCTTCGCGGCCTGTCTGGCGACGGCGGCCTCTTCTGCCGATGGTGCTTTGTAGTCCGTGATGCGATCGGGCGTCACTTTCATCGTGCCGCTGTACCCGAGAAAACTGTAATTTGGCGTTGTGACTGAACTCACCGCCCCGTTGCTTTTGTTCACACGGATGATGGTCAGCCACTCGCCCCGGCTGAAAACCTGCCCGCCCGGCTCAAAATCCTGTGTCCGGGTAACCACGCCGCCGCTTTCGTCCAGCATGGCACGCTCATAGATCAGGCGGTTCTGATAGTGGTTAACCCAGCGTTGCTGACGCTGAATCTGCCGTTCATGACAGCGGATCGCAATTTCGCGGGCCTGCTCCGTGGTGATAATGTCATCATCCAGGGCCGACCATAACGATCGACTTCCTTCATACTGGCTTTTTTCTGCCGGGCGCGGATACGTATCCAGCGGGAAACAGGCGCTGATATGGTCATGACTGCTGATGAGTTTTGCCATATTCAGATCCAGCGATTCAGCCCGCCACATCGTCAGATATTTCTGCGACTGCGCGATGGTCTTTTCAGACTTGCGCAAATCAGCTTCGATTTTTTTGATACGACGCCAGCGAACGTCCGGACGTTCTTTATACTTCGCGTGAAGCAGTGCCGACCGCGCCCGCTCTTCCCAGTATTCCGCACGTTCAAAGAGCATCACGGCACGTTTCATGCCGTTTTCAATACGCTGCGCATCACGACGGGCGCGGCGTTCACTGTGATGCCCCACAAGAATGGGCTGACCGGGCGGGATCATCGCGGCCAGTCTTTCCACTTCATCAAGTGCCTGTGCGGATTCACTGGCCCGCTTTCCGCTGTATCCGGTAAACCGCTCCGCCCGTGCTTCCTGACGTTCAGCGAGCGTGCTGTCTTCATCCTCAATCTCTCCGGCAAGTGAGAGGAGCACGTCTTCCCGGCCCGGTGTCCAGGCTGGCGCCACAAACAGCGCCTGTTTGGGTGCCCAGCGGAAACCGGCATCATGAACTTTTTTATACGTCTCCGGGTCAAGACGTGACGCGGCATACAGGCGCAGTTTGTTGTCATCCGGTGAGTAGGTCGCGCGGTACATCTGCACAGGGCTGGCGGCTTCCGGGGCGGTCATGGTGATTGCTGCTAATGTCATAAAATGTTCTCCTTCCGTCTGTTGCCGCCCCTCGCGGGGCGGCTCACCTCATCAGTTAAAAGCGCGTTTCAGTTCGAGTGTGCGGAGCACCTGCCCGAAGGCCGTGTTTTTCATGGCGGGGATGTGTACACCACGCCCCCGGTGAAAACTCCGGGCTATGTGTCGCCCGAAGGCTTTCAGCACGGGGGCAATTTCCGGCGCGGGGATGTCTTCGCGTCTGAAACGGGGATGACGGCGGGGCTTTACAGCCGCTGCGGAAGGTGAAACAATACTGACTGTCATAAATGAATCTCCTTATGGCACAGGTTAGTGAAGCCGTGAAAATCGATTGCGGCGATTTCTACGGCGTGGATTAAGCAGGTCCCGGACCTGCTTTTTTCATATCTGCGTCTGACGTTCTCCGGTGTTTTCCTCCTTCTGTTCCTGCGTTCTCATTACCTGCCAGCCGGATGACTGACAGAGCGAATAAATGCGTATTGCCGGAGCCTTAAATAAATCCTGATTTTTAAAGAACATCACCCGTTGAGTTTCGGGAGCCGCGGTTTTGACGTTTCGCGGGAACCTGCTGCTGTATTCCCTGTGGTATGAACTTCACCCGTTTGAGAACCTTCGCCGCAAGGGGCATCACTGCCACGGCCTGACGCACCTGTCCTGGGCAGAACGCAAAATTTTTTACCGGGTTTTGGGTAAAAAATTTTGTGGGCTGTTCATTTACCCTGGACAGTCAGTGCGGCAGGTTGTGGCTGTCTATGCCCCCGGCGACAGGGACTCATACGGGTGTGTGGCACCAGGCAGGCAATGAGCAGGGACCCGCCGCAACGACGTGAAGCGCGTGCGCGAAACGGCGTTGCGCCTTACATCCCGGTGTCTTTTTGCCGGGATGCCGGGAGCGCAGGCCACGGCGCGACAGAGGCGGCGCGACCGGAACGGTCGCTGCAAGCCCGGGGTTTTCACGCATCGGACCGTAGCGACAGCCCGAAACCGCGCCAGCGGGTTCGGCGGAGACTGGCAGGTGCGCCAGCAGCTGCCTGTCGGAGTCGGGCCTGACGACCGGATGCCGCCAGGCAGCCGGGAGCCGAAGGTGCGCCCGGCAGACAGAACAACACTGCAGTAGTCAGAATCAGAGCAGCAGATAAAGGAACAACAACATCAGGAACAGTTCCATAAAATAAGAAAGAAACACTCCTGAGTCAGACACATCACAGACGGGAAGGGTAACGGGCGACGCGCCAGCGTGGCCCGTTACCCTTCCGGCAGGCGTCAGCCTGCCAGGGGTTTTCGCGCGGGCTGACAGGCGGCCTCCAGCTCATCGTCTGACAGGCTCCAGTCCTGAGCCATATGGCGCACATCCCCACGGGTCAGCACCACGGCAAAAACGCATTCACTGTCCGGCACGTCTGTATCCAGCACTTCGCGGATAATTTCTTTAACAGTACAGTACATGTTCTCGTCTCCTTTACAGGGGCGGCATTGCCGCCCCGTCCGTTAATCAGTCCAGAGCCGCGTAAATCGCGTTGCATTCGGGGTGAAATTCGATGTGACGCCACAACTGCGCATCGCGCATCCGGTAAAGCTGGGTCAGTCCTGCATCACCGCTGTCGTGGTACAGCCACAACTGGCGGTTAATCACAAGAGAGGTCAGAATGACACCTGCGGCATCAGCACTCACGGTACGGTCAAACCAGTTTGCACCGTTCACCATGTGGAAACGGTCGCCATCCGGCATCATGTAACCGCCACCGTCCGGCAGGCGGATGAAGTGCCAGAATCCGCCTTCATATTCCGGCATCATTTTTTTCGCCAGCGCGTATACAGACGCTTCGGCATACAGAAAATCCTGGCCAAACAGGTAAGGCAGAAAAGACTGACGGTCGCACTCTTCAACGTTCAGAGTGACAGGTTTCGCATATTGCATGATGTTTTCCTCCGTTGTTCACATATTCCGCGACACCGGGCGGTGCCGTGCCTCCAGAAAAGCCGGGCGATAAGGCGGGGATGCAGGGGCGCAAGGGAAGCCGCAGCCTGACGCACACGGCTGACGGGAGTTGGAGGGGGAGACCGCGAAATCTGAGCGGGTGAACGACCGGAAAATTACGGCAGACGGGAAGGAGGGACCGGGTGACCGCAGCGGCGAAGCGTACCCTTGCATCAACGCCAGCCCGGCTAAGATGGAGGCACGGCACAGCCCGCACACGACACGGCGGCCACATAACTGAAAAACCACAAGGCCATGCCCCGCATGGCCGGGTAAAGCGGAGCCGGCGGCGACTTCCTTTGTGCTCTGTCCGGGGACCGGCAGGAAAAGGCGGGGATTTTCCCCGCCATCGTCATCATTTCCGGATTTTTGCCAGGGCATCCGCCATGCTGCGGATTTCGGTCCGGGCTTCCCGGACCACCTCCCGCAGAACACCACGGTCAAACCAGCGGCGGGGCGGTTCATCCGGTATACGCAGCACATCGCAGGCCAGCCCACTGGACAGGATATGCTCAATACAATCGCTGACCAGGTACATTTCCACCGACGAAAAACGTGCTCCCCGGTTCACGATGGCATCGAGCACCACGGGCAGGTTTTCGTCATCTTCATCGAGCCAGCAGGGGTGATCGCTTTCCTTCACGACCAGGCGAAAGCGGCGCGTCTGGCGGGTCAGCAACGTCTGACCGCTTGTGGTCAGCGCCGCCCGGATACGCCGCGCATCTTCTGCCACCCGGCAACTGACACTGCATACTGCATCGCGCACCGCATCAAGAACTGCCCTGATTTCGTCTTCTGCCAGCCATTCGCCGGCATACGGGAAAGACACCTGCGTTCCGTCTGCCGGAAGTACCGGAAGCGACTGCCGCTGACTGCCGGACAGAACAAGTTCCGCTCCGGTTCCGGTCAGTTTCTGAATGACGGAGGCCAGGTGCGGCGGCAGTACGCCGCCGTGACGGTTGATAAGTAACGTCGCCAGCCGGGGCGCATCCAGCAGAACATAAATGCTGATCCAGCCCGGATACTTCGGGTTACGCTGGTCAACATCCGTCTCCTCCGGCCAGCCCTGCGCCAGCAGCAGGTTGCGGGCGTGACGACAAATCAGTGCGTTCAGCGTGCTGTTTTCGTTCATGATTAAGCGTTCTCCCTGTATCGCCGCCCGCAGGGCAGGCGGCGATACCATCAGTCGTTTTCGTGTGTGTGTTGTTTTTCAGCAGGGTGCGGGCCTGATTAATCACCGCCTGACGGCGGGTGACGCATTCCGGGACGGCGAGGCCATGATCCCGGGCGGCCCATTCACGTTTCCACAGTGCCTGTTCAGCGGTCTGAATCAGGGACGCCAGCAGTTCAGCAGAGACGGTCACCTGGCGGTTTTCGCTCACGTTGCTGATAATCTCCATCGCAGCGGCGGAAGAAATACCGGATTCAGTCCGCTGGTCTTCCGGGATGTCCTCCAGGCGCGCCAGGACAGTCCTGATTTCATGATCGGACAGGGAAATATCCATTCCGTCAGCGAGGGCCTGAATCTCTTCCGGGGACCAGATAACCAGCATCAACGGCGTGTCTCCCGGATACTTTGCTGCCAGCGCCCGGCAGAGCGTTTCGCATGTTCCGTACATACTCTTCTCTCCCCTCAATCTTTGAAGCAGTAATCCAGTTCCAGAATTTCGTTATATGCCTTCATAAACAGGTAACTGGCACGAAAGAGTGTCTGGCGCACCAGACGTTCCGGGAGGGTGTCCGCATCGCTGTACCGCTGCTCCATCTCATTCATGGTTGTACGCAGGTCGCACATGGTATTGGCCAGTTCCGCCACCTGTTCACGCATATCTTCGAATCCGCTGTAATTCGTCATGCAGCCTCCGGTTCAAACCAGTTATCATTCGCGGCCCCCTGCTGCATGGCCCGTTGCACGGCGGCCAGTCGTTGCTGTCCGGCACGGTGATACTGTTCAAGCAGCTCGATACCGATATACCGGCGTCCGGACTGAAGGGCGGCCACGCAGGTTGAACCGCTGCCTGCAAACGGATCCAGCACAATCGCGTTCGGATGTGTGAAGCTCTCAATCAGCGGTTGCAGGCTGGTAACGGGCTTTTCCGTCGGGTGATGGCGGTTGCCCGAATATTTCCAGCCCAGCACATCCGGCAGCGGGTTACGGGGCCGGGCCGGACTGCCCTTTGCCAGGATGTAAGCGCATTCGTGGCGGTACGCGACATACGCAGATTTGGATGTGTAGTTTTTGGTGAACACGAGGTGCCCTGCCACGCTGAATCCGGCGCGTTTCCAGGCCGCCATAAAGCGGTCAATACGGTGCCAGCCGTAGAAGCTGACCATCAGCGCGTCTTTTTTGAGTACGCGGTACATCTCATTGCTGGCAGGTTGCAGCCAGTCATCATTAACGTCACCGGCAATGGTGCGCCCGGAACGGTCACGGAAACCGACGAGATATGGAGGATCGGTAAGGATGAAATCAATGGCGTTATCAGGAATACGGGCCATAACATCGATGCAGTTACCAAGGACAAAACGGGACATACAAAACTCCTTCTCTTACAGAGGGCACCGGGAGGGCCCCCCTGTGGTGCCCGTTCCCCGCTGCCTGTGGGCTGTTCACCGCGTCCGGTAACGGGTCAGGCCGACCGTGGAATACCGCAGCCGTCGTCTTTTTGACGGCAAGGCTATGCCGCGAAAGCGGCTTGAAGGGCGTTCATCAGAAAAGGGCGACGGGCTGGCGTACACTGTCACCGACGCCAGCCGGGAGCGGTAAAAGCGCCCGTCCCGTGCCCGCCGGACGCGGGACACTGACCACAGGCAGCGTTTATGCCGCGCCGCGTCAGCCGGCGCAGTAAAAAGAGGAGCACGGCGACATCCTTTACCGGAAAAGAAACGGGCGGTTGCCCGCCCGTCTCCGTCATACTTCATCCGCCATAATGCGCCACATTGTCGACTATCCACGCAGGTCCGGTGACTTCCGGCAACTCGTCATCATCTGTCGGATGTGACCATTCCAGCTCCCCCCACAGCACATCAACAAGCTCTCCACGCTCATATCGCTGCCAGCCACAGAAATTGCAGCCCTGTTCGGCATACCAGTGCTCCAGTGTGCAGCTGAAACGGCGGCTTAATTCTGCAATAACGTCGCTTTCCGGCTGACACCACGGCGTGTCGAAATCCACCTTAATGAAGTTGTCTCCCTGACTGCTGATATTCACCTCATACCCACAAGGCCACTTCACGCCATACTGTTCCGTATACCAGTGATATGCAGAAGGAACACCGTTCAGAACACCACCGTTAAAGCCATTCACTTCAACATCCAGGCGGGTGGGCAGAACCGTCAGCAGGTCAAACGGCATGGTTTTTTCCGGCAGTACGTTGTCACACAGACGGTTCCACCACACCGATACATCCTCGTTACTCCAGAAGCCACACCAGTCACCTCTTTTTGCGGTGAAAAGTGCGGTGATGGTATCCCTGACATCGTCCGGTAATCCTTCCCAGCGACGCTGTCCAGTACCGCTCTGCAGCCAGAGTTCATGCAGCATCAGGCAGTTTTGCTCATCCAGCAGTACACTGTTCTGCAGGTATGTCAGCCAGCGGGTGAACGCGATATTCTCCGGTGATACAACGCCACGTCCGGCAGCCGTCAGTCCGTGGCATTGTTCAAACCGCACATCTTCAGTGGTCTGCAGAAGTCCGGCACTTCCGGCCAGAAACAGCTGAATACCTTCATTTGTGGCGCGGCGATAAAACGGTGTGACTGCACCGCTGGCCAGTCGTTTAATCTCAGCAATCTGTGCCGGTTCACCAGAAAAATGCATACGATTCGAGCACCAGTTTGGCATGGGAATTCTCCTCTCACATGCGGCCTCCATCAGGCCGTGCCGCACCTGTAACCGGGCGACCGCATACGAATGCAGGTGCGGCCCCGAAGCCGCAGCGCGTGGAGGAGGAACGACGAAACGTGACCGGGTGAGGAGGCCGGCGACAGCGACACACTAGCATCGGATGCAGCCCGGTTAACGTGCCGGCACGGCCTGGTTAAGTAGTTTCCGTCTCAGTTCGTGACGCAAAATGAGAAACCAATAAGAACTCAAAACGAGTCACAACAAGAGTATAAAAAGACTCTAAAAGAGCAATACCGCTTGACGCAGACTCAAAATGAGACACAATAAGAAACAATAACAACTCAAAAAGATGCACCGACATAAAGGATGCTCAATTTGAGACAAACAAAAACTCAAAACGAGGCAAAAAGAATGCTAAAAGTATCATGCGATGATGGTTCAACTAACGTAAAACTGGCCTGGCTTGAAGATGGCGAGGTAAGAACCAGTCTGTCAGGAAACAGTTTTAAAGAAGGCTGGAACCCGGGACTGTTTAATGCCGGCAAAGTTTACAATTACGTCGTGGATGGAAAAAAATACACCTATGATTTGGGCAGCACTGCTGTCATAGGTACAACACATGTCAGTTATCAATACAGCACCACCAATCTGCTTGCCATACATCATGCACTGCTGACATCCGGCCTTCAGCCACAGGATGTAGAACTGACAGTGACATTACCTGTAACCGAATTCTTTGATAATGACAATCAACCAAATGAAGAAAGAATAGAAAGGAAAAAGGCAAATGTTCTCCGTGAGATATCCCTGAATAAAGGGGAAACATTTAAAATTAAAAAAGTTAATGTAATGCCTGAATCTTTGCCAGCTGCATTTGAATCACTAAAAAAAGATAAAGTAAACAAACTTGAACGCAGCCTGATTATCGATCTTGGAGGAACCACTCTGGATTGTGGTTTAATTCTCGGTGCATTTGAAGGCATTTCTGAAATCCGTGGCTATTCAGAAATCGGGACATCCCGCATCACTCATACAGTTATGAATGCGCTAACAAAAGCCTCCACCCCCTGCAATTATTTTATTGCTGATGAGTTAATAAAAAACAGACATGATAATGAATATCTCCAGACATTAATAAATGATGTAACTGAAATAAAAAATATTACTCATGTAATAGACAGTGAAGTGAAATCTCTGGCAGAAAGCATCAGGCAGGAAATTTCAACATTCTCAGGAATGAACCGAATCTACCTCACAGGCGGGGGAGCCGAGCTTATTTACCCTCACATAAAGCAATATTTCCCGAATCTGAAAGTAAACAAGGTGGATGAACCTCAGTTTGCATTGGTGAAAGCAATGGTGCATGCGTAATGGAAAGCAGTGATCCGAAAAAAAGAAAGAAAGTTGTGGCATACCTGCACCCGACACTTTATCCGCAGGACAGCCTGACACAACAAACAATAGACACTCTCCCAATACAAATGCGGGGAGATTTCTACAGACAATCCCTTATTTGCGGAGCAGCTCTTTATTCTGTTGACCCCCGACTGTTAACGCTAATCAGTGGTTTTTTCAGTGAAAAAATTTCTGCAGAAAATCTGGTAAAACTTATAGAGCAAACAACAGGATACAAATCCACATCGATTGATATAAGTATGCTAAAAAGCATTATGGAGGAATCTTCAGAAAAAAAATCAGAGAGCATCACTCCGAAAGATGATTTCGAAGAACAAACCAGACGCAATCTTTCTATGTTAAAAAAATAACAAAGCCGGGCGGAATATATTCTGCCCATTTTAATTTAAAACAAAGATTAGCGGGTGCTCTGGTGATTTGCACATGTGCAAATCTTTCAGCTCAAAGGAGGCTAATCATCACGGTAATTACGTTCAAATCCCCTGCGCCCTCTTGCTGCCCATTCAGCATTGAGTACCACATAACGCTCCCAGCGTTCACGCAACTGTGCGAGCTTTATCGGTAATTCTTTGGTGACAAAGGCTTCAGGTATTTCAAAGTCATCAAGATGCCCTTCCAGGAATGCATGGACGCCTTCCAATATATCAATCAGAGTGATGTTGTTACTTTGTTGCCCTTCAAGAAGTGGCCCCTGCCAACTATGCCAGAAGGTCTGATGGCGCAGACAACTTTCGTCATTCGCGAGCCGCCATAAATCCATAAAGATTCCTCGAGCAACTTTGAACTGCTGTTCATCAAACTGTTCGATGAGAAAGAAATAACACGGAATCTTGAGCGCGTTAATTCGCGCAATTTCAATTTCAGCATCACGGCGCAAGGCAATCAGATTGCTAAAGCGCGATCGCATACAGGCTACAGGGTTCAACACCCTTACCTTTTCATTCATTTCAGGCATACCGGGGCCGGTTGCTTCTACATAAAACGGGGCAGTATGCAGGTAAAGCTTTTCCCCCAGAAAATCAGAACGGTCGAAGCCTCCGGGCCGATCGATAATATCCACCACATTTGGCTCGTCAGGCGCATCCGGTACGGCAAATAAACGTCCATCATCCCGTTTGATATCGTGTGTGTCCTGATCGATAAGCATAAACTGCGCAAGGGATGGGGGCTGACCGTCTTTGTTTTCCCACGTTTTCACGTTGAGCGTTTTTGCTATAACCGCAATATCATCTTTCCGGGCACTGTAGTCGCAGTCAACAGAAGTGGTGAGACGCTCATCAGGCAATCTGTCGCCGTATTGTGCATGATAATAGGATATCCAGTATTGCACAGCCTGGCCGCCAACTGTGATAACGGCATGTTTGAGCTGGTCAGCGTTGCAGATCAACTGCTGATTTAGCAGGTACATCTGCTCATAGGGGGGAATAACGTCTTGAACTGGCATAAAAAAACCATCAGCGAATGATGGTTTATTGTGCCTCAAAGTTCATGATCAGGCAAAAGCGATAGTATGGGAGAATTTGCTATTGGCTGACTTACTGAAACGGCTTTTCACGGCAGGCTTGTAACCGGCACGACCACGCAAAACCTGCACCGCTACGGCTTCGTAGCGTTCATGCTGCTTTTGTTTAGCTTGTGCGGGAGACATAATTTTGTACCTGATGGTGGTTATATACAAATAAGATGCAGTAACTATACGTCACGAATCTATGTCACGCAATAGAGTACTATTGTTGCAATTTTGATGTACTTCCAGACAACTGTCTCATCCTGCAGTGCTTCCCGTTCTGCCTGCATTCCTTATTTTACCGTATGTCCGGCTCAGTTAACCGGATTCAAATTCCCGCTGTCCCTCCCGTCCGGACCGGTAGCAGACAAGCCCAGGCCTCCTGTAACAATAAAAGGGGTTCCAAGCCGCAACCGCCGAAATTTCCGGAATGCACAAATTTTGCGTTCGGCAACCTGTACGTAAGACCGCCGTTAACCGGACAGCAAAGAAATAGCTGTCTGGCGCGAAAAATCACTGCCCGTAACGTATCCATAGCTGGTACGAATAAATTCTCACTTACTGCACCATAAACGTACGATTTCGGACACCAAAACCGCTGTTGTCCCGCCATTCTGGCGATTCCTGAAAGTCATTTGGCTAAAAAATAGTCTTAACGTGGTTTGTTTTCCGAATTCCTGGCGGACCCCTTTATTGAAGTTTCTGTACTGATACTCCTGCAGCTCTGCCCCGGAGCTCTTTCATTATCCTGAGTCAGAGCGTGACGAATAGATTTTATATAACACAGGGGACATCCTGCTCTGTTTTTACGTCCATTGCTTACAACAGGCCAGCGAATCTTGCGTAATTTCGCTAATCGTTTTCGCGCCAGTCAGCGTCATCGCCACTTTCATC
The DNA here is from genome assembly GCF_030295215.1 of Escherichia sp. KS167_9B. Taxonomy (NCBI): domain Bacteria; kingdom Pseudomonadati; phylum Pseudomonadota; class Gammaproteobacteria; order Enterobacterales; family Enterobacteriaceae; genus Escherichia; species Escherichia sp. KS167_9B. The sequence continues at coordinate 10,862 of NZ_AP025756.1, read as the reverse complement.
TCTTTTTCGATCAGATTCAGCAGATTTGCTACACCCGTCTGGCCCGCTGTTGCCAGTGCATACAGAAAAGCGCGCCCCAGCAGTACGGTGTCGGCACCGAGCGCAATCATACGCACGACATCAAGCCCGTTACGAATCCCACTGTCCGCCAGAATGCTGATATCACCTTTCACCGCATCTGCAATAGCGGGCAGTGCACGGGCAGAAGAAAGCACGCCATCCAGCTGGCGGCCACCGTGGTTAGAAACCACAATGCCATCAGCACCAAAACGCACCGCATCACGCGCATCTTCCGGATCGAGGATCCCTTTGATTATCATCGGGCCATCCCAGAAATCGCGGATCCACTCAAGGTCTTTCCATGAGATGGACGGATCGAAGTTATTCCCCAGCCAGCCGATATAATCTTCCAGTCCGGTCGGTTTGCCGAGGTAAGCCGAGATATTACCTAAATCATGTGGACGGCCGTTCAGACCCACATCCCACGCCCATTGCGGATGCGTCACCGCCTGCAGGTAGCGGCGCATTGCTGCATTCGGGCCGCTCATACCCGAGTGCGCATCACGGTAACGTGCGCCCGGTGTTGGCATATCCACGGTGAAAACCAGCGTCGAACAACCCGCTGCTTTTGCTCTCTCCAGCGCGTTACGCATAAAGCCGCGATCGCGCAGTACATAAAGCTGGAACCACATTGGGCGCTTGATAGCCGGAGCGACTTCTTCAATCGGGCAAACGGAAACCGTCGAGAGAGTAAACGGAATGCCATGCGCATCCGCCGCTTTTGCAGCCTGAACTTCGCCACGACGCGCATACATGCCACACAAACCCACCGGAGCCAGTGCCACCGGCATCGACAATTTCTCATTAAACAGCGTCGTTTCCAGGCTTAAGTCGGACATGTTTTTCAGAATACGCTGACGCAGCGCCACTTCTGACAAATCTTCCACATTGCGGCGCAGCGTGTATTCAGAATATGCCCCCCCATCAATATAGTGGAACAGGAACGGCGGCAGAATGCGTTGCGCTGCGGCGCGATAATCGCTGGCTGCGGAAATAATCATGCGTTTTTCTCCCTCGAATGCTCATTATGCTCACCGGGCAGGCGGGTAATTCGCGCCTGGCGAGCCTGATCTTCATCGAATCGTTTCATGGTGGTGTGAACAAAACTAAGATGCGCCATCATTGCTTTACGCGCCCCGTCGGCATCACCGGCAAAAATGGCGTCAATGACTGCCTGATGTTGTTCGGTCAGTTGTGAAAAAACCGGCGGCACCAGATACATCCGCTGACGGCTATGCTTCACTGAGGATTGCAGGACATCGAAGAAACCGCGCATGGTCTGCAGCAGCACGATGTTATGTGAGGCTTCGGCAATCGCCAGATGAAATCGAACGTCCGCTTGTGAGGCGATATCCGGGTCTTTGCTGAGCGTTGCTTCAAAGCAAAGCTGAATCTTTTCTTTGTCGCCAGGTGTGGCGCGTATTGCCGCATGCCACGCGGTGCTGGCTTCAATGGCGTAGCGGGCTTCCAGAATATCGAAACTGTAATCCGGGTCATCGGCCATCAGTATTTTCAGCGGCTGGACGATGTTTTGCTCCGACCATGTGTCATGACGCCAGCGAATAAACGTTCCGCCGCCGCGCCGACTGAGCAGCACGCCTTCGCTCACCAGTTTTGCCAGCGCCTCGCGCAGTGAATTACGCGACACGCCGAGTTGCATTGCCAGTTGACGTTCAGCGGGCAACTTCATGCCCGCCTCCAGGTTTTTTTCATCAATCAGCGCCCGTACACGATCGGCAACCTCGTCTGACAGGCGTCTGGATAAAACAGTCATTAAGGGATCATCCACGTTAAGACATAGGCCTGAAGCGTGGTGATCACGCCCACCATACAGGTGAAGATCAGGCTGTGTTTGACGGTAAAGCGGAACAGTTCTGACTCTTTGCCCACCAGGCCTACCGCCGCACAAGCGATGGCGATAGACTGCGGGGAGATCATCTTGCCGGTGACGCCACCTGTGGTGTTGGCAGCAACCAGCAACAGGTCAGAAACGCCAATTTGTTGTGCGGCGGTAGCCTGCAAAGCGGCAAACAAAGCATTAGATGATGTATCCGACCCGGTCAGGAATACCCCCAGCCAGCCAAGGAACGGCGAGAAGAAGGTGAATGCATGGCCGGTGTGCGCCAGTGCCAGCGCCAGGGTTGATGACAGCCCGGAATAGTTCGAAATAAAGGCGAATGCCAGCACCATACCGATGGAGTAGATAGGCAGAGCCAGTTCTTTCAGCGTGCTGCCGAAGGTGCTGATAGCGTCAGATGGTTTCATCCTCAGCCAGACAACCGAGAGCAGCGCAGCAAACAGAATGGCGGTGCCGGTGGAAGAGAACCAGTCAAACTTAAACACGGCGGCGTACGCTGTCGCTTCGCTGACCACTGGCGGCATACGGGCAACCAGTTTATCGAGGTACGGCACCGGAATGTTGATCACCCACTCATACAGCGCGCCGCCCGAAGCAAACAGCGCTTTAAACGGCGGGATACTCCACAGTGTGACGGTGGCGGTCAGGAACAGGAACGGTGTCCAGGCAAGCAACACCTGACCTGTGGTGTAACCGGTGTGGGTCTGCGTCATGTCAACCTGTGAGGCTCCCAAGTCACCGAAGCGGAATACGCGCACCGGCTGCCAGCGTTTGAGAAACAGCGTCAGGCAGAGCAGCGATACCAGTGAAGAGATAATGTCCGGCAGCTCCGGTCCAATGAAGTTGGAGCTGAGAAACTGTGCGATGGCAAATGAACCGCCCGCAACCACAACCGCAGGCCAGGTTTCTTTGATACCGCGCCAGCCATCCATAATCGCCATGATCCAGAACAGCACGATAATGGTCATAAACGGCAGCTGCCGCCCCACCATCTGGCTAATCTCAAAGCTGTCGATGCCTGTGACCTGCCCGGCCACCAGGATTGGGATCCCCATCGCGCCAAATGCCACTGGTGCTGTGTTAACAATCAGGCACAGCCCGGCGGCGTACAGCGGTTTAAAACCCAGGCCGACCAGCAATGCGGCGGTAATTGCTACCGGTGCACCAAAGCCAGCAGCCCCTTCAAGAAACGCGCCGAAACAGAAACCGACAATCAGCATTTGCAGGCGCTGGTCAGGGGTTATCGAAAGAATGGACGAACGGATGATGTCAAACTGCCCGGTTTTTACCGAGATCTTATAGACAAACACCGCCGCAATAATGATCCACGCGATGGGCCACAACCCGTAGAAGAAGCCGTATACCACCGAGGACAGCGCATTAGCTACCGGCATTTTATAGAACAGCAAAGCCACGGCAAGGGCGATTGCCACCGTCCATGAGGCGGCGATATATCCTTTCAGTTTGAGCTTAATCAGCGCAAAGAAGAAAAACAGGATGGGAAGCGATGCTATCAGGCTGGAAAGCCAGATATTCCCGGCGGGATCGTAGTTTTGTTGCCAGAGATTCATTGCAGGTCTCCTTGAACTCACACATCGTGCAGGAGTCTGTAGCTCGTTTTTGTCACACGCTGCGTAAACGTTATACAAAAAGTGTTTTCATGAGTAAGGCAACAAATGGTTAATTGATTGTTACATGTTGGCAATATTAATTTATGTTGTTGTGTTTTATTTGTGATTGAACATGTAAGAGCTTTATTGATTGGTAGGACCGCTTCCAGCGTCAGAATCCCCGATTCATTCTTTGAGAGCCCGGCCAAGTGCTCAGGTTACCGGGCTTCCTCTTGTTAGGGATTACGGTCTTAATAACCAGACAAAAGTTTTGCTGCTGACCAACGTCTCCACCGGCCGGGTAGGCAGCCTGACGGCTGCAACTTGTCATGGTCTGCCATTACCGCTATAAAAACAGACAATGTTATTGTCTTTCAGTTAGTTATATGGCCCGTTCAGCTAAACCCCGTAAACGAAAACCTGCACCTCAAAGAAGCAAACTTCCCCGCTATGTCGTGAAGCTTCACGACGATGACTTCTTTGACGAAGAAGACGCAGAAGTTCTGCGCTTTGATAGTTTTGACGATGCCGTTAAGTGCTGCGCAGACCTTAATATTCCGTTCTTTGTGGATGCGGGAAACAAAAAGCTGGTCTTCTGGTTTGTACGTGTCGATGACGAAGGGCATCCGGAAATCGCCCGCTGTACGGAGCGGGAATTTGCGACCATTCTTGCCGGTATCAGCGCCGGTGGCACCGTTCACTGGCCGGATGGTGTAACCCTGCCCTTCTGATGCAGTGTAAAGTGTTCCCGGCAGACGACTCGGTATCGGTAAAAAAGCGGGGGGCTGGCAATCCAGTCTGCATCCCAGAAATGGAAGATGTCGTTGAAGGACTGGTGTATGGCAATGAGCCGCTTGATTATCGAGTTCATTATCGAGTTCGGTGACCGCCTGGATGCTCACTTCTGAGAAAAGGTATTTACACAGAATCTTGAACAGACTCTTAGCGTGGGAAAATTTCCGAATTCCAGGCGGCCCCCTTTATAATCTCTCCAAAGGGAGAATGAGATACGAACCGAATTGCCCTCTTCTGGCAGGACTGGTATATCTGTTGCCTGTAACTGTGGCATATATATGGGCTGGATAATAATGAATCAGCAGAAACAGGTAGTGGTAATGCAGGTGAGAGCTTATCAAAGTCTTTCTCTGGAATAAGGTAATCGTCGAAATTTTTGTAACGTCGTGAGCCTTTAACCCAGATATCCCCGGGGTAGTGCATCCAATTAGTAGAACATGTGTTTTTCGATAAACGCTCCGATCACTTTTTCGTGGATCTCAACTGAGCGTGAGAAGCAGATTGTTTTACGAGCCAACCGCTTAATACAGGTGCGTAGCGTCAGATTATTACGCTCAATGCGTTGGGTGAATATTTTGCCGATCAGATGCTTATTCTTCGGTACCACCCGGCCATAGCTGCCCCAGTCATCGCTGGTGAGTATGCCGATGTTGAAGGGTGTAAGCAGTGCCAGTAGCTCCCGGCACGTTTGATCGGTTCGGGGACCAAAAGTGTAGGCCAGTACACCGCCTGTTTTGGTGTTGTACGCGTACCAGAGCCAATGTTGCCGGGCTTTACTGCCAACGTAGCTCCATTGCTCATCAAGCTCGCAGATAAGCACCACATCAGCATGGGCAACAGGCGAAGAAGTTATTCGCTTTGGCGCGAGTTTTTTAAAGTCCGGATGACGGTGTTAATACCAATTTTCAGTGTCCTGGCGGTATCGCGAACCCCGGCACCATTAAAGGCCATTTCAGTGATCAGCTCTTTCATACCCGGCTTACGTGCTTGATAAGTATAAGTGAGCTGAAATACACGGTGGCAGTCACGGCAGCGAAATCTGTCACGGCCTTTAGGGTTCTGACCATGGCGGTAAACCCGAGCTGACTGACAACGGGGACAATGAATATTAACACTGGCCATGAGATAACCTCAAAAGCCCGAATTATACATCAGATTCAACTAATTAGAGGCATCACCCAGACGATGAGACCCCCACCCCACGATGTATCCGGCAAACACATCAATGATGAACGCCACATAGACGAAGCCCTGCCATGTGCTGACGTAAGTAAAATCAGCCACCCACAGCTGGTCAGGATGTTCTGCCACGAACTGACGGTTTACGCGGTCACCTGTGGCAACGGTTTTCCGGCTGACGGTAGTGCGGACCTTTTTACCCCGGAGAACACCGGCAAGTCCCATAACCGCCATGAGGCGCGCCACTGTACATCTGGCCACCCTGATTCCTTCCCGTAACAACTGACGCCAGACTTTACGCACACCGTACACCTGATGATTTTCATCGTATACGCGCTGTATCTCTCTCTTCAGCCAGTCATCGCGCTGCGCACGGGCACTGCGTTTATCAGGATGATGCCGCTGCTGCTGACAATGGTAATACGTTGACGGGGCAATATGCAGTTCACTGCATACCGGTCCGACCCCGTACTGCTCACGCAGCTTATCCAGCAGTGGCATTATTTTTTCCAGAGGCGGTCGAACTCCGCCTTCGCAAAATAAGCGGAAGCCTGGCGAAGGATATCGTTACTGCGGCGCAGTTCACGATTTTCACGTTCCAGCTCTTTCAGACGCTGACGTTCAGCGGTGGTGAGCCCACCATCACCGCCCCCGGTATCCCTCTCATGCTGGCGAACCCAGACACGCAGAGTCTCTGGCGTACAGCCAATCTTTGGAGCAATGGAACAAATTGCCGCCCATTGTGAGTCATATTCGCCCTGACTTTCCAGAACCATACGAACTGCGCGTTGACGGACTTCGGGGGAAAAACGAGTATTTTTAGTCATCCTGTTTACCTCTTTCTCAGGAAGTTTAGTCTCCAGGATTTCCGGGGCGGTTCAAAATTCAGTGTGCCACTTCAGTTCAGTTTGTTATGATTACATGGATGCCTTTAAACGGGTAATGGAGAGTTCCTCAAAAGTTCAGATGGATTACATCTGCCTGCAATACCCTGGGCATTTTCGATTTGCGAAATGGATGGAACGACTTGCTCATAGGATAGCTGATGGAGTTATTGAAGTACCGAAGGACCACTAAAAATCACAGGCCGGTAATTTCAGTGGTTCCGGCATAGAACCCCATTTATTAAAGTAAAAGAATAAACATCATGGTTATCGATTATATTATAAGTGATTGCAAAATCCAGGAGTATTCCCGCAATCCACATGGAAAATGTCTCATTTGTGCAAAACGAGTAGTTGAGATTCTGACACAACGCCGCATACCCTATCGTGTGATCGGTTTACTTACCTGGACTGGGCTTTCGAATTTAACACCAGCAAATCATTATGCTGTAGTTGCAAGCCTCAGAGGACAAGCCATCATCATAGATCCCACGGCTGGTCAGTTTTCGGGATGGGGACCGTTTTATGGAAAAATTGACGACTGGATTGCAGGCTTCAGCCAATATTTACCTCACCGGCTTATAAAAGGGCGCGAATTTATCTCTGTAAGCGAAGCTGAATCCTGCCTGGGTTCTTTGATTATGGGAAGCCCTGTAGACTTCAATGGAATTGTTATTCAGAATACCATATGGCATAGAAAAATCATGAAAAATCCAGCTCATTTTGCTGCTCAGGAGCAAAAACAAATTCAGGCATCATCCTTTTTTCCATTACGTGATCTAAAAAGAAGCTACAGATGGCACTGCTTCAAGAACAAGGTTATTAATCCAGTAAGCAGAACATGTATTTTTCGATAAAATCACCTATGATTTTATCATGTGAGGTAGCCTGAGTTTAACGGACACTCCTTCCTGAAATAGAATGGCATTAGAAGGAGCCAATAATGAGCAGAAAAACCCAACGTTACTCTACAGAGTTTAAACCGAAGCCGTCAGAACGGTTCTTGAAAATCAGCTTTCGATCAGTGAAGGCGCTTCCCGATTAGCTGTTCCTGAAGGCACTCTAGAACAATGTGGAGCCAGAAAAATGGCTGCGTTACGTCATTGAGCATATCCAGGACTGGCCGGCAAACCGGGTACGCGATCTGTTGCCCTGGAAAGTTGATCTGAGCTCTCAGTAAATATCAATACGGTTCTGACGAGTCGCTTACTTTTCTTCTCAGATGAATCAGAAAAGAAATGAATATCCTCTGTATTCATCACAGTAATTCCCGTAACGGATATGATTTTCATAACCTTATATACATCTCCAGGGTGTTCGTCTTTTGGTGAGCCTGTTTTTAAAATCATCCTGCTTAATCAATAAATCGTTCTTTTCATTATCTCTTACTTTAATTGCCTCCTTTACCATTTCAGGTAGTGACTTTTTTACTTTTACATAAATTCTCCAGTATATCACTACGCTCGTTAGTAACCCTCAAACAAAGATGAATAATATTTTCAATTATGAGGTCCTGAGCTTTTCCTGAATAAAATTCATTAAAAATATCACAGAGAAAATCATTGCATACTTTAAAATACGTCATAATGTAGTTAAACGTGTCTATTTTGACGATGTTTTCATGAACTATTTCATTTCGGCATTTAACAAACTCATTATATATATCATACATTCCCTCCAGTTTATTTTTGTCAGTTGAATGATAAATCGTATCAGGATAATTAAAAAAAATCTTTAAGATAGATTTAACACTTCCGATACTTTTTTCACTGGCTTTTTTTAAATCTTCTCTGAATATGCGACATATATTTTCTGGAACTTTTTTAGTTTTGCGCAGTTTTTTCAGGATATATAGATGACAAATGCCATATGCACCTTCTATAAATTCCTTTGAAGCAGAGTCTACATAAGTTGCAATGGTTCTTGCATATGAAAAGTAAGTTATTTGCAACATTTTTTCTTTTTCTTCATCTGACAGGGCGCTTTTGTTTATTAAATTAATCGTATTCCTCATATACTCTTCATAATCAAGCATAAAATCCATGTTTTTGCTAATCAGCGGAATATAGTAGTCTTCAAAGCTGGATTCAAAAGATATGTAGTATCTAAGTTCTTCTTTCACAAAATCTTTCATTGCATCCAAAACATTAGTTAAATCTATAGCAGTATCACTAAATTTGTCGTCTTTTATTCTGGTTAGTAAGTTAGTTATAAAGTTCTCATCAAGATTATCTTTTTTCAAAGCTAGTGTAATTATTTCACTATTAACAGAATTACCCGGTTCGAATCTTTCAAGAAAATATGACCCTGTAATCCGTAGTAATTTTTTTATTTGTTTTTGATCACTATTTATAGTCTTAAGTGATTCAATTAAAGCAATGTCGAGTAACAACACTGTTGTATTACGTAACGATTGTAAAAAATTTCTCTTTATATTATTCTGCTGATTCATTATTATCCAGCCAATATATGCCACAGTTACAGGATACAGATATACCAGTCCTGTCAGAAGAGGGCAATCCGGTTCGTATCTCATTCTCCCTTTGGAGAGATTATAAACGTTACATATATATCATGACAAATGTATTGACGGGTAACAGATGCCGCGCCAGCGGCATGTAAGGCGGCACTCTGTTGTTTTCATATGATACTGGAGTAACACCGCCGAAGCCCGGCGCAAGCCGGTACTGATTGATAGATTTCACCTTACCCATCCCCAGCCCTGCCAGACCATACCCGCTTTCAGCCATGACAGAGTTTCTGTGCGCGGTCGGAGTGGTCCTGACGAGGGTTTACCCGAAGTCGGGGCGTATCTCCGCGTTAGCGGGCCGTCAGGGCCGCTTACGAGCGTGTACTCAATACTTCCAGCGAGAAGACTGACAGCGATGAAAACTTTTAGTTACAACATTCATGATTAAAAGCGACTCTGTTCCGGCCCTTCGGGCCGGGGCGGGCCGCTTTTCAGTTATGAGGGAGGGGCGTTGTGGTTTCAGTTCTGCGCGGGACCGGGTTTTTTCCGGAGGTTGCATTTGAGTGTTGTAACTAAAGTGGCTCCGGTCGGGGCCCGCCGCTTGCGGTGGGAGGTGCTTTTAATTCTGAGCGGCGCGGCTTGTGCCGCTGCAAGCGAAGGCCTTTTTGTATTTGTTCACAGGAGTATCAGAGATAAAGACTTTTCCTGCGGTGGAACAACGCAGGGGATTAGATAAGGGGGTTAAGGCTATATTGCAGGTTTCTTGTTTCTGGTTTGCAGCTTCTTAACGTTTTTTGTTTGCGGGTTTATGTGGGTAACTGAAACAACGTGGCCACGTTCTGACGACCGGTGAGTGATTTAATAGACGTGTATGACCAAATGAGGGGGTTTCAGGTGGTTACGGGGGATTTCTGGCCGGACGGAACCAGCGCCGGAAGCCCCGGAGGGGCTGGCGATGATTCAGTGCTGAAGGATGGTGCTGTCTAGTGCGGTGGTGGCGCAGCCAGCGTCAGTTCAAGCTGGTACAGCTCCCTGATGGCCAGCTGCTGTAAGCGTTCCGGCGTGCACCAGTAGGCTTCATCCGGCGGCATACGCTTCAGGATGTGCTGTGACATCTCATAAATCTGCTGGTCGGCTGGTAATTTCTTCAGGCGGTTGGCACGCTTGCGGGCTGCCGCTTTCGCACGGCGGTGTTTCAGCGCATCCTGGCTGCGCTGCAGATACCAGCGTTTTCTGGCCGCATGTACGGAGATATCTTCATCCTCACGCAGTACACCTTCCCGGATGAGCTGCTGGCGGATTTCACTTTCACGCAGCCGCTTCTGCTGCTGTTCGTGAAGTTTAACCATGTCCACGCCCAGCATCAGCCACCCTGCCGGTGTTATCCAGACATAGCGTGGCAGACGCTGGCGAGTTTCACGGTCCCACATGGTTTCCTCTGACACTCCCAGCACACCAAAACGCACCTGCTCAGCCAGCAGACGGGAAAGACGGGAAACCGTCACCTCGAGTTCAGGGATAACCTTTCCTTTGCTGTCTTTCGGGCTGATTTCTCTGGCCAGACGGGAAACACTCATCCCCACGGTGTGTGTGCCCGCATCACTGAAGCTGACCAGAACCGGCCAGATGGCATCGAGGAGACGTTGTTTTTCCGGCCGGAAAGCATATTTACGGCCAGCGAACGTCCGTTTCTGCACGTAAAAAGGATGTCGCGACATGTGCATGCGCAGGCTCTGTTCGCCGGTCACCGGGTCCTTTTTCACCAGACGGTTATAGGCGTGCCCGAGCTGCCCGCTCAACGCCTTATAGCGCGCAGGACGATACCAGGTCGGATTTTCGCATTTGGGTTTAGTGGAGTGCTCACCACGACGACGCTTTGTGCGCTTCCTTTCCGGTTCAACCAGGAAAGTGGTCGCCCTTCCCGCTTCATAGTCTTCCCAGAAACGGATTTGCTCTTCGGGAGGAAGTTGACTCCAGTGTCTTTGTGAGATGTATCTTTCAGCCAC